>CAISKJ010001240.1 GCA_903885885.1 uncultured delta proteobacterium | reverse complement strand
GCGCGAACGCCGCGCCGGGGCTCTCGGGCAACGTCCCGAGGCCCGCCATGCGGCGCGCGAAGGCCTGCATCGTGCGGTTGATGGCGTCGCCGAAGCCCACCATGAGCCGGTGGTGGTCCATGTGCTTCGGAAAGAACCAGTCGGTGACCCCGAACACGTCGACGCCCGCGGTCGGAAAGGCGTTCTGCGACGTGACCTTCATCCCGCTGGCGGCCCCTACGCGACACGCCATGATGCCCGGCGTGTCGCCCACCCGCACGAGGCACCCGTCGCACGCCCCGCGCATGCACGACGCGCCGCGCGGGCGGTGATACTTCGGGCTGCGCGCGAGGCTGAGGCGCCCCGCGGCCGCGAGCGAGAGCGCCACGGGCTCGCCGAGGCGCGCCTCGATGGGCTCGCCGTCGTGCTCGAGGGTGACGGTCTGCGCCGACGCTGCGGCGCGCGCGAGGCGCCGCGCGAGCGGCGTCGCCGGGGGGAGGTCTCGCGCGTCGATGCGGCGTGGGGCCATCGCGAAGAGCCGCGCTTATAACACCCCGCGCGCGTCGAGCACCAACAGCGCTTGCGCGTCGGGGCGCACGCGCCGATAGTCCGCGCCCTTATGACCGACCCCTCCGCGCGCTGCGAGCGCTGCGACAAGCCTACGGCCTTCTGCGTCTGCGACCGCGTCACGGCCTTCGACGTTCGCACGCGCGTCCTCGTGCTGCAGCACCCTCGCGAGCAGGATCGCGACCTGGGCACCGCCACGCTCCTGCGCGCCATGCTCCCCGACGCGTGCGAGGTGCGCGTGGGCCTCTCGTGGGCGTCGTTTCAGCACTGCCTCGACGACGAGCGCGCCGACCCCAAGCGCTGGGCCGTGCTCTACCCGCACTCGCTCAAGCGCCCGCTCGCGACGGAGCTCTTGAAGCAACCCTCGGTCGTGCTCGACCGCGACGGCGAGCCCCTCCACCGCCCGCGCCTCGAGGGCATCGTCGCGCTCGACGGCACGTGGTCGCAGGCCAAGGCCCTGTGGTGGCGCAACGCGTGGATGCTCAAGCTCGGTCGCGTGCTCTTGCACCCGCGCGAGCCGTCGATCTACGGCAAGCTGCGCAAGGAGCCGCGCCGCGAGGCCCTCTCGACCCTCGAGTCGGTGGCCGACGCGCTGGTCGCCAACGGCGAGCCCGAGGCGACCCGCGCCGAGATGCGCAAGGTCTTCCGCACGATGGTGCAGCGCGCCCGCGACTACTACGCGAGCAAGGGCATCACCGAGGTGCCGCCCGAGGTCTCCGACGGCACCGACGAGGGCACCGGCGAAGAGTGACGCTCACGCGCGAGAGGCCTTGACGGAAGGTGTCTCGACGGTGTGAAGAGAGTGCGAAGGGGTTCGTATATACCCCCAACGTCACGTCTCGTGACTGGCGCCGTCGGGTGAGGCGGCGCTGAGCTCTCTCCACCGCAGAGGATCTCCACCGTCATGAACCGCTCCCTCGCGATTGGCCTTCTTCTTTGCGCCTTCGGCGCGTCTACGGCGTGCGCGCGTACGGCCACGTTCAACGTGGTGCGCCCCGCGATGCTCAACGCGGCCGCCGTGGGCAACACGATGACCGTGGGCCCCATCGCGGCGCCCAACCCCGCGCACCTCCCGGCCGCGGCCGAGTTCTCGACGGCGCTCCAGGGCCGCATCGTGAACAGCCTCAACCGATCGATCCACCTCGTGCCCGCGGGGGGCGGCGTGGTCATCACGGGCGCCGTGCTCGCCAACGACTACGGCGAGACGATGGAGCGCAACAACCGCACGTGCACCCGCCAGGTGCAGAACGGCACCGTCAACGGCGTGCCCCAGTACCGCACCGACTCGTACCCCTGCACCGACCTGCGCCGCGTGGGCACGGGCATCTCGCGCGTGCAGTTTCAGGTGACGCACGGGCAGAACGGCACCGTCATCTTCGACCAGATGTACGAGTTCGCGCAGCAGACGGCCACCACGGGCATCACCAGCTCGTATGAGAACCGCACGCCCGATTACATCAACCCCGACGCCCTCACGGCGCAGGCGCGCGGCGTCAACCTCGAGCGCTTCGCCCGGGTGATTCTCCCCTGGCAGGAGCAGGTGCACGTCGACTTCGAAGACTGCAACGGCGACGCGCGCTGCCGCCAGGGCTTCGACCTCGTGCAGGCCGGCAACCTCGAGGGCGCCGAGCCCCTCTTTACGCAGGTGATCGGGCAGTACGCGCAGGCCGGCGCGGCGGTGCCCCCGAACGAGGCCGAGCGCATCGGCGAGGCGTTCTACAACCGCGGCCTCACGCGCGAGTACCTCGGGCGCTACACGCAGGCCGTGGTCGACATTACGCGCGCCATGGCGCTCCGCCCCGACGAGACCGACTGGCAGCACGAGCTCGAGTCGGCGCAGCAGATGGCGCGCGACATGGAGGCCCTCCGTCAGCAGGGCGCGGTCTCCAACGAGACCCAGAACGTGCAGCGCGCGGGGACGCCGTGAGCGTGTCGGCGAAGACCCTCGGCGCCGCCGGCGCGACGGTCGTGGGCGCGCTCGCGCTGTGGTCGTGCTCGTCGACGCCGCCGCGCACCGAGACCGCCGTGGTGCTCACGCAGCAGAACAACGCGTTCTATCAAGAGCAGCTCCAGCGGGCCCGCGAGGCCCTCGCGCGCCAGGAGTGGAACGCCGCGCAAGAGAACCTCGAGGCCCTCGTCGAGGCCCTGCCGCCGCAAGACCCCACCGGGGCCGAGGCGCGCGCGGGCCTCGCGCAGATCGCCTTCGAACTCGGCAACTACACCCGCGCGGTGCAGGTGGCCGGCGAGGTGCCCGCGGGCGGCGCGCACTCCGTCGAGGCCATGGAGTTCAAGGGCCTCGCGCAGCTCTTCTCGTGCGATTTCGAAGGCTCCACGCAGACCTTCTATCAGCTCGCCGAGGCCGACGCGCCCCGCGGCCACGTGTGGATCGGCGTCGCCAACGCGTGGACGGGCGCCGCCGCCAACGCCGAGCGCGACCTCACGGGCGTGGTCAACGAGCACGCGGCGAGCGAGCACGCGCCCAACGCGCGCTTCTATCTCACGCAGCTCGCCCTGTGGAACCGCCGCGCAGGCCCCGCGCAGCGCTACCTCGACCAGCTCCGCCAGGGTTCGCCCGACTACCTCGGCACCCTCGACACGCGCGCCCAGAACTGGCTGTCGCGCCGCACCCACCTCATGCGCGCGTACTTCACCTTCGACACGCTCGCGCGCCTGGGCCGGATGACGCACGCGGACACCGCCGCGGAGCAAGACACGCACGCCGACGAGGCCCTCGCGCTCCTGCAGCAGAACCCCGGCGCGTGCGCCGAGCAGGTCGCCCGCCTCGCCTCGGCGCTGCAGCAGGGCGCCGGCGAGCGCGCGGCCTTCGCGGCCGCCACGCGCGACGCCGACGGCGACGGCGTCCCCGATCAGCGCGACCGCTGCCCCAACGAGGGCGAGACGCGCAACGGCATCGCCGACGACGACGGCTGCCCCGAAGAGACCGCGGCCATCGAGGTCGTGGGCAACCAGATTCGCATTCGTAACGGCTTCGCCATCAACTTCTCGACCGGCGAAGACACCGTGGTCAACGAGTCGTCGGGCACCATCGAGCAGATCGCGCAGCTGCTCGCCAACCCGCAGTACGCGTGGATCCGCCGCGTGCGCCTCGACGGTCACACCGACGACAACGGCGAGGCCAGCAGCAACCTCTCGCTCTCGCAGCGCCGCGTGCGCCGCGTGGGCGCCATGCTCGTGGCGCGCGGCGTGCCCTCCGACAAGCTCACCTACGGCTACTACGGCGAGTCGAGGCCCATCGACCCGGCGCAGACCGACGAGGCCCGCGCGCGCAACCGCCGCGTCGAGCTCTTCATCATCGACCCGCCCATGTTCGGCGGCGTCCGCGCGGCGCAGTAGCGCCATTACCGTTCATCGTTCCTGACACGACGCGCGCGGGGCCGTACGATCGGCGCCGATGCGCGCGAACGGTCCCCTGCACGAAGGCCACCTCGCCGAAGCCGTTCGACGGGGAGTTCTCACCCACGACCAGATGGAGGCCGTGCTCGCGCTCGCGCGCAGCGGCGCCAACCCCGGCGACATCAACGTGCCCGACCTGCGATGGACGGCCGTCGTGCAGGGCATCGCCGCCGCCGTCGCGGTGCTCGTCCCGGGCTTCACGCTCCTTGCGACGATGCGCGACCTCAGCGAGCCCGTGCTGCTGGCCCTGTCGGCGCTCGCGGCGCTCTCCTCTGGCGGCCTCGGCTGGCTCGCGCGCGACCGCGGGTGGGGGAGGGTGCCCGCGTCGATTCTCACCGCTGGCGTCGTTCCCTACGCCGGCGCCATCGCGATGTTCGTCCTTGATCTCGCATGGCGTGGCGTCCTGGGCGTCGGCGGGCGTGACCGCGACCTCGCGGGCGCCTACACCCTCGCGCAGTCCAACCGCACGAGCGCGACGCTCTTTCTCGCGGCCTCGCTTACGGTCGCGGTGGTCACGGCGCTGCTCACGCGCGCCCGGCGCAACGGCCCCGCGTGGTCGGCGCCGGGCGCGTGCGTGTCGGTCGCGGTGCTCGCGGCGTTGGTCGTCGCGATGCCCGAAGGCAACGCCGCCGATCGGCTCTGGCCCTTCGCGCTCACGCTCGTCCTCGCGGCGATCACGGCGACGGTGTCGCTGTGGCGTCCGCGGCTCCAGCGCGGCGGCGTCGACGGCGCATCGTGGTTCGAACTCGGCCTCTTCGCCCCGCTGCTCCTGGTGGCCCAGGTGAGCCTTCACAACGACTCGGCGCGGCTGCTCCAATGGCTCGGCGCGTCGATCGCGGTGGGCGCCGTCGGCGTCGCCCTGCGCCGGTGGACCTACCAGCTCACGGGCGCCCTCGCAGCGCTCGCGACCACCTTCATGGGGCTGCGCCAAGAGCCCATCACCACGCGCGGCGGTGCCTTCGTGGCGGTCGCCGTGGTGATCGCCCTCGTCGCGCAGTGGCAGCGGCATCGCGAGGCGACGGCGGCCCTCCACGAGCCCCCGCGCGAAGCCCTCTCGTACTGGGAGTGACCGGAGCATTCGAGCGTGCAGTCCAACCTCATAGCGGTGTGGGGCGGCGATCGGGCGAGGCCCGACCTGGCGCGCGCGCAGGTGCTCCTCGGCAGCGACCCCGAGTGTCTCTACGTGCTCGGCGAGCGCGCCGATCGCGTGCTGCTCGAGGTGTGGAACCCCACGACGGGCATTCGCGAGAAGACCGTCGTGGTGTCGAGCGCCGGCCAGCTCCGGAGCGCGCGCGTGTGGCGCGCCGACCGCGATGACCAGGTCGTGGTGGCCGTGCGCGGCGTCGACCGCAACGAGCTCATGGTGCTCGACCTCGGCACCGGCGCGCTGTGGGAGGAGCAGCCTGTCCCCTTTGGCGAGCACGTGATGGCGGCGTCGCGCGACGCGTGCACGCGCGTTGTGTTCGACCGCGAGCGCCCCGGCGACGCCGAGGTGGTCACGCGCGAGGGGAGCCTCCGGCCGCAGATGCTTCAGGGCGCCAACACCTACGCGGTCTCGGGCGACGGCGCGCTCATCGCGTCGTGGAACGATGCGACCCATCGCATCTTCGTGTTCGAGGCGCCGCCCTCGCTCGCCGTCGTGGCCTCCACCGATGCGCGCTACGCGTTCACGGCGCCGCACATGGTGTTCTCCGACGATCGCAGCACGCTCTGGTGCGCGTCGCAGGGCGCAGTGCACTGCTTCGCCCTCCCGTCGATGATCGAGCTCGGTCGGTGGACGGGCGCCTCCGCGAGCGCCGAGATCGTCGCCGTCGACCGCACGGGAAGGGCCGCTCTGCTCGACGGCCCCATCGCCTTCTCGGTGCGCCACGACGCGCCCGTGCGCCCCCGCGACTTTGTCTGGAGCCCCCACCTCGCGCGGCTCTCGCCCGACGGGGCGCGCCTCGCGCACGCGTCTGGCGTGCTCGGGTGGCACGACCTCGCGCGCGACCGCCGCGTCGAACTGCACACGGGCGGTCACGCGGGCGCGGTGCTCGCCATCGCCGCGTCGCCCGACGGGAGCGCCGTGGCCACGGCTGCGAATGATCGCACGATACGCGTGTGCGACGCGGTCACGGGCGACATCGCCTGGGTGCTCGAAGGCGACGCCGAGGGCTTCGGCGCGCTCGCGTTCGCCCCCGACGGCCGCACCCTCTACGCGGTGACGCACGGGCACGCTCCGCGGCTCACCGCGTGGAGCCTCGACGACGGCGCCGAGTGCACGCCTGCGCCGCTCGCCTTCGAGGGAATGGGCCCCATCGCGGTGAGCGACGACGGCACGCGGCTCGTGGCGGCGCACGTTCGCGCGGGCGCGGTCGTGCTCGTCGACCTCGCGCGCTTCGCACGCGTCGCGGCCGACCCTCGGAGCGCCGACGACCGCAGCGTCGCGTGCTTCGCCGACGGCGATCGTGTGCGCGTCGTCGACGCGGGGCGCCGCGCGCGCTTCGCGCTCCTCGACGCGGCAACGGGCGAGTTGCTCGTCGAGGGCGACGCGGGCGGCGCGCTGGCGCTCCGTGCCTTCGATGGGTTTACGCGCGACGGTCAGCGCCTTGTAACTTTCGAAGAAGACCGCTTCGACGCGTGCGTCGCCGTGGTGCGCGACGCGGGCGATCTCCGGCGCGAGGCGCCGAGCGTCGCGACGCGCCTCGCAGGGCCCGTCACGGCGAGCGCGCTGGGGAGCGCGCGCGTGGCCGTCGCGATCGCGGGGCAAGGCGCCTGCGTGGTCGAAGCCGCCACGCAGAGCCGGTGGTACTTCGCCCGCGAACTGCGCGTGGCGATCACCGCACTCGCGCTGTCGGCCGATGAGGGCACGCTCTACGTGGGCACCGAGAACGGCCAGGTTCGCGTGTATCGCGTGAGCAACCGGTAGCCCTGCCCGAGTCGTATGAGTACGACCGACGCTTCAACGCGCATCGCAGGGAAGCGGATGACCCGCGCTGACGCGCGTCGCTCAGCGCGCGCCCATGAACGCGCGCAGGTACGGCGCCGTGCGGCTCGCGCTCGCCTTCGCGACGGTCTCGGGCGTTCCCGCTGCGACGATGCGTCCGCCTTCGGCGCCCGCGCCGGGGCCCATGTCGATCACCCAGTCGCTGCTCGCGACCACGCGCATGTCGTGCTCGACCACCACCACGGTGTTGCCCGCTTCGACGAGCCCGTCGAGCTGCGCGAGGAGCTTCTCGACGTCGTCGGGGTGCAGCCCCGTGGTGGGCTCGTCGAGCACGTAGAGCGACGTGCCGCGGCCCGCGCGCTGGAGCTCGGTAGCCAGCTTGATGCGCTGCGCTTCGCCGCCCGACAGCTCCGTCGCGGGCTGACCCAGTCGCAGATACCCCAGTCCCACCTCGCGGAGCACCTCGAGCGCGCGGCGCACCGGAGCCTCGTCGGCGAAGAACTCCCACGCGGCGTCGACGGTCATGCCGAGCACCGCGGCGATGTGCTTGCCCTTGTACTCGACCTCGAGCGTCTGCGCGTTGAAGCGCATGCCCTGACACGTGGGGCAGGGCGCGTACACGCTCGGCAGAAAGAGCAGCTCGACCATCACGAAGCCTTCGCCCTCGCAGTGCTCGCAGCGCCCCTTGGCCACGTTGAACGAGAAGCGACCCGCGTCGTAGCGGCGCGCCCGCGCGGCCTTTGTGTCCGCGAAGAGCTTTCGCACGTGGTCGAAGAGGCCCGTGTACGTGGCCAGGTTGGAGCGCGGCGTGCGACCGATGGGCCGCTGATCCACGCGAATCAAGCGCTTGAGGCTCTCGAGCCCGCGCTCGATGCGGCCGCCGAGGGGCTCTGCCTCGACGCGCTCGAGCTCCTCTCCCTCGTCTTCGTCGGGGGTCACCTCGTGGCCGAGCGCCTCGCTCACCAGCTCGACGAGCGCCTGACTTACGAGCGTAGATTTGCCCGACCCCGAGATGCCCGTGACGCTCGTAAACACGCCGAGCGGAATGTCGGCGTCGAGGCCCGCGAGGTTGTTGCGCGTCACGCCCCGCAGCGCGAGCCACCCCTTCGGCGCGCGCGCGGGCCGCGCGCTTTCGAAGCGCGCACCGTAGAGGTGCCGCGCCGTGCGAGAGCGCGCCACGTGTGCGAGCCCCGCCGGCGGGCCGCTGTAGATCACCTCGCCGCCGTGCTGCCCCGCGCCGGGGCCCACGTCGACGATCCAGTCGGCGGCGCGAATCACGTCGATCTCGTGCTCGACGACGAAGAGCGAGTTGCCCGAGGCCTTGAGCCGCGCGAGCGCGCGCAAGAGGGCCTCGGTGTCGGCCGGGTGCAGCCCTGCCGAGGGCTCGTCGAGCACGTACACCACGCCGAAGAGGTTCGAGCGCACCTGCGTGGCGAGGCGCAGGCGCTGGAGCTCGCCGGGCGAGAGCGTGGGCGTGCTGCGCTCGAGGGTGAGGTAGCCGAGGCCCAGGTCGAGGAGCACGTCGAGGCGCGCGCAGAGATCTTCGGCGATGCGTCGCGTGACCTCGGCCTGCTCGGGGTGCGCGCGCGCGAGCTCCGCGAGGCGCGGGCTCTGGCCCGACGCGTAGGGGGCGAACACGGCGCCGAGCTCTGCCAGCGTTTTGCGTGACATCACCGCGATGTCGACGCCCGCGAAGGTGACCGACAGCGACGCGCGCTTGAGGCGCTTGCCCTCGCAGGTCGCGCACGCGGTGCTGGCCATGTAGCGGGCCACGCGGCGCTTCATCATCGCGCTCTGCGTCGACGAGAAGGTGTGGAGCACGTAGGCCCGCGCGCCGGTGAAGGTGCCCATGTAGCTGGGCTCGCGCTTCTCCTTGAGCGCGCGCTTCACCGCGTCGGGGGCGAAGTTGGCGTACACGGGCACGGTGGGCTTCTCGTCGGTGTAGAGAATCCAGTCGCGCGTCTTCTTCGGGAGGGTGCGCCAGGGCGCGTCGACGTCGACGCCCATCGTGGTGAGAATGTCGCGGAGGTTCTGCCCCTGCCACGCGAGGGGCCACGACGCGATGGCGCGCTCTCGAATCGAGAGGGAGTCGTCGGGCACCATGAGGGCCTCGGTGACCTCGTACACGCGCCCGAGGCCGTGACAGGTGGGGGCACGCCCCGTCGGGGGTGTTGGGCGAGAAGGCCTCGGCGTAGATGATCGACTGGCCCGCGGGGTAGTCGCCCGCGCGCGAGTAGAGCATGCGCAAGAGGTTCGAGAGCGTCGTGACGCTGCCCACCGACGAGCGGTTGGTGGCCGTGCCGCGCTGTTGTTGGAGCGCCACCGCGGGCGGGAGGCCGTCGATCGCGTCGACGTCGGGCACGTCCATCTGTTGAAAGAGCCGCCGCGCGTAGGGGGCCACCGACTCGAGGTAGCGCCGCTGCGCCTCGGCGTAGAGCGTGCCGAAGGCCAGCGACGACTTGCCCGACCCCGACACGCCGGTGAACACCACCAGCGCGTCGCGCGGGAGCTCGAGGTCGACGTTCTTGAGGTTGTGCTCGCGGGCGCCGCGCACGCGCACGAAGCCGTGGGTGTCGGGGGCGATCGAGGTGAGGCTGCGATGCTTCGTCATGGGTGGCGGCGCCTGCTTTGTATCGGCGGTGCCCGATTGCAAAACAAATTGCGCCTCGCCCCGCGGCGGTGACTACCCCGCTAGCCGCTACCCACGGCGTCGCGGGGCTGATACACCCCCGCGTCGTGCGCGCCAGGCTCGCCGGTCTTGCTGTCGTCGGTCTCTGCGCGGGCGTGCTTGGGACGCTCACGGCCCTGCACGCCGACCCGCCCCCCGACGGCCCCGCGCGGCTCACGCTCGACGAGTGCGTCGCGCGCGCCGAGCGCGCGTATCCGGGCCTCGCGGCGCAGCGCCACAAGATCCTCGCCTCCGAGGCGCAGCTCGACGAGGCGTGGGCCGCGCCCTTCTTGAACTTCAGCGCCACCGGCGCCGTGGGCATCGCGCCCTACGCGCGCGGCAACCCCACGTTCTCGCCCGACGCCTTCGCGCAGAACCCCTTCGACACGGGCTACGGCTCGCTCGTGCGCTTCTCCATCGACACGGGCGTGCCCATCTCGCCGTGGACGTGGTGGCGCATCGGCCGCGTGCGCGACGCCGCGCGCGCTGGCATTCGCGCCAACGAGCACGAGCTCGTGAAGGCGCGCCTCGAGCTCCGCACCAACGTGCGCCGCGCGTTCTTCTCGCTGCAGCTCGCGCGCGATTCGAAGTACCTCCTCGACCGCGCCCTCGGCTACCTCGACACCGCCGAGGAGCAGCTCGAGTCGACGCGCGGCGCCGACGGCGGGACGTACAACCCCAACGACCGTCGGCAGCTCCGCCTGAGCCGCCTCGAGGCGCGCGCGCGCCGCGCCGAGGCCGAGCAGGGCGAGCGCCAGGCGATGTTCGCCCTCGGCATGCTCACGGGTGCGGGCGAGGGGATCGACATCGTCGACGAGCCGCTGTGTCCGTACCAGACCGCCGTGCACCCGCTGGTGCAGTACCTCACCGAGGCGCGGCTCCACCGCCCCGAGGTGCAGATGATCGCGGCTGGCCTCGCGGCGCGGCGCGCGGCCGTCGACATCCAGATCGGGCAGTACTTTCCCGACCTCGCGGTGGGGCTCAACGTGTCGTACTCCGACGTGCCGTCGATCACCCAGCAGGTGAACCCCTTCGCGGGCGGCAACCAGAACTACGGCTACTGGGGCGCCCTCGTGGTCGCGCGGTGGAACTTCGAACCGCTCGCCAACATGTTTCGCGTGCGAAGGCTCCGCGAGGAGCTCGCGATGACCGAGGCGCAGCAGCGGCTCGCCCTCGGCGGCATCGGCGTCGAGGTGGCCGAGGTGCACGCGCGCGCGCTCGGCGCGCAAGAGCGCGAGCGCTTGTGGCGCGAGGCCGAAGACGAGGGCACCGCGTGGTTCTCGTCGGTGTTTCAGGAGTACCAGGCGGGCACCGGCGAGGTGTCCGCCGTGATCGCGCCGCTGCGGCAGTACATGCAGGCGCGCGCGAGCCACCTTCAAGCGACGTACGATTTCAACGTCGCGCTGGCGCAGCTCGCGGCGGCCACGGGGCGCTCCGACATGCCCGGCGCGCCG
>CAISKJ010001239.1 GCA_903885885.1 uncultured delta proteobacterium | reverse complement strand
GCGTGCGGGTGCGCGTGCGCCCCGGGGCTGTGGTGCGCCGGCGGCTTCTGCGTGGCGGGCTGCAGCGCGGGGCTCACCGTGTGCGGCGGCGGCGCGCGCTGCTACGACGCCGACGCGGGCGCGCCGGGCGCCCTCTGCGTCGACACGCGCAGCGATCGCAACCACTGCGGCGCGTGCGCCAACGCGTGCCCCGACGGGGGCATCTGCCGCGACGGAGCCTGCGCCGCGCCGCTGTGAGCGGTCACGCGCCGAGGGCCGCGGGGCGGTCGGGGTCGCGCGCCCACTCGCTCCAGCTGCCCTCGTAGAGGCGCACGCGCACCGCGGGGAGGCGCGCGACCGCGAGGGCGAGCACGTCGTGGCACGCCGTCACGCCCGAGCCGCAGTAGCAGACCACCGTGACGCCGGGGCGCGCGCCGAGCTTGCGGTAGCGCGCGCGGAGGGCCTTCGCGTCGGCGAAGCGACCGTCGACGAGGTTGGCGGCCCACGGGGCGTTGCGGGCGCCGGGGATGTGCCCGGGGCGCGCGTCGACGGGCTCGACCTCGCCGCGAAAGCGCTCGGGCGCGCGGGCGTCGAGGAGCACGTAGCCCGCGCGGTGACGGGCGCGCTCGACCTGGTGCCGATCGAGCGCGGAGCCCTTCACGAGCGCGGCCACGAAGGCGCCGGGCGCGACGACGGGCGCCGCCGTCTCGGTCGGGCGCCCTGCGGCGAGCCACGCGGTGATGCCCCCGTCGAGCACGTGAGCGCGCGCGTGACCGTGGGCCTCGAGGAGCCACCAGAGGCGCGCCGCGACGCTCCCGCCGGCGTCGTCGTAGACCACCACGCGGGTGTCGGGCGACACGCCCGCGCGGCGCATCGCGCGTTCGAACTGCGCGGGGCTCGGGATGGGGTGTCGCCCGGGGCCCACCGGGGCCGAAATGTCCTTCTCGAGGTCGACGAACACCGCGCCGGGGATGTGCCCGCGCGCGTACTCGTCGGCGCCACGCCTCGCGCCGAGGTACCACCGCAGGTCGATGATGCGCACGTTCGCGTCGGCGAGGTGCGCGGCGAGCCAGGCCTCGTCGACGAGGGGGCCGCGGGGCGCCTGCGCGCGACGCCTGGGGGTGGTGCTCATGACCCGCGACGGTACGCGACAATCGCGCGCGACGGGAGACACGCTGGCGCCGCGGCGCGCCCTCTGGCAGCGTCGCGCCACCGATGCCCCTCGACCCCGACTTCATCGCCGATTGCCCCTACGGCCCCGACGGACAGCTCATCGACGAGATTCTCCTCGTCGACAAGGAGCAGAGCCTCGTGCGCGCGCGCATGCCCACCCACGACGACCTCCCGATCACGCGCACGCAGCGGGTTCACCCGGTGCTTCACCCGCGCCACGTGTCGGGCGGGCTCATGGTGCACATGACGGGCATCATGGGCTTCGTGCACGCCTACTACGTGCTGGACCTGCGGCACCGCGACGGGTGGGTGGGCTACGGGGCGAAGATCCACGCGGCGCGCTTTCACGCCATCGCGGCGCCGGGGGAGCCCCTGGTGCTCGAGGCGCGCGCCACGCAGGTGCGCATCGGCGACCGCCGCGGCATCGGGCGCTACACCCTGCGCTTCACGCAGGGCGATACGCTCGTGTACGAGGGCGACCAGACCGCCTGGTGGGAGCGCCTCGAGGCCGAGGGCAAGGCGCCCGCGCCGCAGGGATGATCAGCGCGGGGTGGCGGCGGGCGTGGCGTTGACGGCCGGGCGGCGCGTCTCGTCCTCGTGGATGGAGTAGCGCACCATCGCGCGGAGGATCTCGTTGCGCTGCACGTTGCCCACGAGGGTCTTCATGTCTTCGTAGAGCGACGGGTCGGTGAGGAGGGCGCCCACGGTGCCGCGGCCCGCTTGAATGTTCGCGAGGATGTCGCGCAGCGAGGCGGTGGCGGCGTTGGCGTTGGCCACCGCCTGCGCCGAGTCGGTGCCGTAGATGATCTGGTGCAGGCCGCCGTTGCCGGTGCGCACGTCGTGGGTGATGGCGGCCACCTCGTCGGTCGCGCGCGCCACCGAGTGGAGCATCTGCTCGCCCTCGCGGTCGTACACGAGCGCGTGCACGAGGCCGTGGCCCGAGCGCGCGTCGCGGGCGAGCGCGTCGACCTCGGCCGAGGTGGCCGCGAGGCGGCTCGCGGTGGACTCCACCGACGAGAGCGTGTGCTCGATGCGCGCGGCGGTGCCCGGGTCGCTGAGGAGCATGTGCATGGTGCCGGGGCCCTCGGCCACGGCGCGCGAGATGGTGCGGAGGTCGTGCACGAGGGCGGTGATGTCGTTGCCGAGCTGCGGCGAGGCGAGGGGGCGCGTGGCGGTCGCCACGTTGCCGAGCACCTCGTTGGCGCGCTGCATGGCGCTGCTGGCGGCGCTCATCGCCGCGGCGATGTCGTCGCTCTCCTCGGAGCGAACCTGGCCCTCGTCGGCCACGGCGGCGCCGCGCGAGCCCATGGAGACGTCGACGGCCTTGTCGCCGAGGAGCCCCTTGCTGGCGATGTGCACCACGCTGTCGGCGCGCACGCGCGTGAGCTGCGACGCCACGATGCTGAAGCGCACGTGAATGAGCCGGTCGGCCTCGGTGGCGCCGAAGGTGATCTCGGTGACGGCCCCCACGTCGACGCCGCCCATGCGCACGGGCGAGCCCACCTTGAGGCCCGCCACGTCGCGGAACGAGGCCCGCAGGTGGGCCTGCCGGTCGAAGAGGTGCCGCTCGTCGCCGATGAGAAACACGAGCGCGCCGAGCACCACGATGCCCAGCATGAGAAAGAAGCCGACCTTGACCTGTCGCGAGAACATGGCGCTACCCTCGGGAATCGTTCGCTACGGCCCTTTGGTGCCGACGAGGGCGGCCATGTCCTCGTCTTCGGGGGCGTTGCCCTCGATGAAGTTGCGCACCAGGGGGTTGGTGCTCGTGCGAAAGTCTTCGGGGGTGCCCTCTGCCACGATGCGGCCCTTGTGCACCATCGCCATGCGCGTCGACACCATGAAGGCCGTGCCCATGTCGTGGGTCACCACGATCGAGGTGATGTTCAGCGCGCGCTGCATCGAGAGAATAAGATGGTTGATGCGCGTGGTGTTGATCGGGTCGAGGCCCGTGGTGGGCTCGTCGTAGAGCAGCACCTCGGGCTTGAGGGCCACCGTGCGCGCGAGGCCGACGCGCTTCTTCATGCCGCCCGAGAGGTCTGACGGGTGCATCGCTTCGATGCCCGAGAGGCCCACGAGGGTGAGGGCCCACGCGACGCGCTCGCTGATCTCGTCCTCGCTGAGCTTGAGGTGCTCGCGCAGCCCGTAGGCGACGTTCTCGCGCACCGAGAGCGAGTCGAAGAGGGCCGCGCCCTGGAAGAGCATCCCCACGCGCTGGCGCACGCGGGTGAGCTGCTTCGCCGACATGCTCTCCACGTGCTGGCCGTCGAAGAGAATCTCGCCCCGGTCGGCCTTGAGCAGGCCGATGAGGAGCTTGAGCATCACGCTCTTGCCGACGCCCGAGCCGCCCACGATCGTGAGGGCCTCGCCCTGCTCGATGGAGAGGTTGAGACCCTGGTACACGGCCTTCGGGCCGAACGACTTCCAGACGTCACGAAACTCGATGAGGGGCATCGGCGGAGAGAAGAGCTGCGTAGGTTACGAGCGGCTGCGGAGCACCAGCGCGGCGACGATGGAGGCCGCGATGAGGAACACCACGAGCCCCACGACGATGAGAATCACCGTCTTGTTGCCGCCCTGCGGGGCCGCCGGCGGCGATTGAAACGGCGGCATCGGCTGCATGCCGCCCTGCTGGCCGAAGCCCTGCTGCGGCTGTCCGTAGCCGCCCTGCTGCTGGGGATATCCACCCTGCTGTTGCTGCTGGGGAAAGCCACCCTGCTGCTGGGGGAAGCCACCCTGCTGCGGTTGGAAGCCACCCTGCTGCGGTTGGAAGCCACCCTGCTGCTGCTGGGGGAAGGCCCCCTGCTGCGGTCCGAAGCCTTGCGGGCCGCCCTGCATGTTGGGGGCGCCGTAGGGGCCCTGGGGGCCGCCCTGGCCGGGCAGCGGCGCGCCGCCGGGGCCGCCGGGCTGACCCGGGCCGCCGAGGCCGAAGGCCGAGATGTCGACCGCCACCGTCGACGAGATGCCGCCGCCCGGACCCAGGGGCTGCTGCATCTGCGGCTGCGGGGGCTGCTGTGGCGCCGGGCCGCCGAAGGGGGTGCCCGGCTGCGGCTGAAAGGTGCCGCCGCCGTAGGGGGCGCCCTGCGGAGGCTGCGGGGCCGCGCCGAAGGGCGACGGGCCGCCGGGGCCGCCGGGCTGACCCGGGCCGCCGAGGCCGAAGGCCGACGCGTCGACCGCGAGCGTCGAGGCGACCCCTGCCATGGCGTCGTCGGAGCGATCGGGCGCGCCGCCCGGCAGACCGAAGGCCGACGCGTCGACGGCCATCGTGGACGAGCCCGTGGAGACCGGCGGAGCCCCCATGGGGGCCGCGGGCGTGGCGGCGCGCGGGGGCGCGGCCGGGGGCGCCGGAGCGCGCGGCGGGCTCAG
>CAISKJ010001238.1 GCA_903885885.1 uncultured delta proteobacterium | reverse complement strand
TCGACGAGGGTGGTGGTCTTCTTGGTGGGCAGGTCGGCCATGGTTGATCTCGGCTCTGGAGCGCGGGCGGGGCAGTCTACCCGTTCGAGCGAACGGCGAGCGAACGGCGAGCGCACGGGCGTTCCGCTCAGGAATCCCGCTTGCGCGCGACGGGCGAGCCGTAGATCACGATGTCCGCGGCCTTGCGATCGTCGCTGCGGAGGCTGGCGCTCGCGTCGTCGATCACGGTGATCGTGATCACGCGCGCCTGCGGCCGGCGGGCCATGAATTGCAGCACGGTTCCACCGAGGCGCTCGATGTGGAAGCACCCCGCGCAGAACACGACCTTCGGTGCGCCCTGCGCCAGCGCGTTCGCCGCGGAGGCGCCCATCGTGCCGTCCCACGTCGACTGCGAGAGGAACACGCTCTCGCTGCGCTCGACCAGCTCCGCGCCGTCGATGTCCTCGCCGTCCGAGGCCATGAACTGCCGGAAGCGGCGCTTGTACGCCTCCCACGCGGCGTTCCACGTCGCGTCGTCGCGGTGCTTCACAGGCACGTCGAAGTACGCGCGCTCCGGCTGCGGCAGCTTGTCGATCGCTTCGTGGCCCTCGCTGCGCGCGCGGCGCACGTAGTCGCGCGGCGCGTTGCCTCCGACGACGGGCGCGTGGTCCTCGCGCGCGCGATCGACCAGCGGCTGCCAGAACACGACCCACGAGTCCTTGCCCGCCCAGTTGCGGCTCTCGGTCTCGTTGATGAACTGGTCGGGCGTGATCTGCCCGCGCAGATAGCGGTCGATCGTCGTCTGCTCGTTGCGCTCGAGGTGCTCGAGCCCGATCACGGTGCCGGGATGGCGCGCGAGCACCTCCTCGTACACCGCGAGCTGCACGCGGTGCGCGGTGGGATCGTCGTGGCGCTCGCCGATGAAGATCGCGTCGGCGCGATCGCAGCGCTTGACGAGATCGGACCAGTTGAGCTCGTTGCCGCTCTCGCCGTCGAAGAGATGGAGCGCGCGCGTCTGCGATGCGCGCGCCGCGTCGACGGGCGCTTTCGGTGCAGCGCTGCAGCCGACGAAGGCCAGCGCGGCGAGCGATGCGGCGAATGCGGCGAGAGACCTCGAAATGCTGTGCATCGCAGGACTTTCGCTGATTCGCGCAGCGAGGTCAAACGCCACGCGCGATTTCGCACAGCGAATCTTGGCGGTTGGCGGTTGAACGGCATCGCCAACTCGCGAAGATGCGGGAATGCGCCAACTTCAGGGTCTCCTCTCGCGTTCGTTCCTCGCCGCAGCCGTTGCCTTTACGGGAGCGCTTGCGCTCGGTGGGATTGCTGGCAATAGCGCGAAGGCGGCAGCAAGCGAGCCGCCGGTCTTCCACGACGGCATCGCGATGGTGCGGGCGAACATTCGCTCGCCGCGCGACCTGCGCACGCTGCTCGCGCTTGCGAAGGACACGCTCACGCACCGCCTCGACTACGGCACCGCGGACTTTCTCTTCGATCACGCCGGGCTTGAAGCGCTCAAGAAGAGCGGCGTCGAGTTCGAGGTGCGCATCGCCGACCTCGGACCCGTGCTTCGCGCCGAGCGCAAGGAGCGCGAGGACCGGCAGAACGCCGGCGGTGGGGCGGGCGACGGCGGCGTCGCGGGCGTCGACTTCTTCACGAATTTCCGCACGTACACCGAGATCAACGCCAAGCTCGACGCGTTTGCCGCGGCGCATCCCGACATGGTGAGCGTGTTCACCGTCGGTACCTCGCTCGAAGGCCGCGCGATCAAGGGCGTGCGCATCACCAAGGCGCCTGCGGGCAGCCCGGGCGTGCTGTTCAACGGCACGCAGCATGCGCGCGAGTGGGCGTCGACGATGTCCACGATGTACATCGCCGACCAGCTGATCGCTCGCTACGGCGTCGACGCGCGCGTGACCGCGCTGCTCGACCGCGCGTGGATCGACGTGATTCCCGTCGTGAATCCCGACGGCTACGAGTACACCTGGAGCGTCAACCGCCTGTGGCGCAAGAACCGCCGCAACAACGGCGACGGAACCTTCGGCGTCGACCTCAACCGCAACTGGGCGTACCAGTGGGGCGGCGGCGGCGCGAGCACGGTCACGAGCGACGACACCTATCGCGGGCCCTTCGCGTTCAGCGAGCCTGAGAGCGCGGCGATGC
>CAISKJ010001237.1 GCA_903885885.1 uncultured delta proteobacterium | reverse complement strand
TGTACCTCGTCGCGCAGACGTCGACGGGCCACCGCCGCGCGCTCGAGATCCTGCACCCGCGCCTCGTCGCGAGCGCCCCGCGCCGCGAGCGCTTCCTGCGCGCGGCCCGCGTCGGCGCCGAGATCGGCAGCGCCCACGTGGTCGAGGTGTCGGCCGCGGGCGTCGACGACGCGACGGGCATCCCCTGGCTCGCCATGGAGCCCCTCGACGGCGACGACCTCGCGAAGCTCGTCGAGCGCTGGGGAGCGCTGCCCGCCTCGCAGGTGCGCGACGTCTTCGCGCAGCTCGCCGACGCCCTCGGGCGCGCCCACGCCCGGGGCATCGTGCACGGCGGCCTCGCGCCCGAGAAGGTCATCGTGGTCACCGCGCGCGGCGAGGGCGCCGCCTCCCTCGTCAAGGTGCTCGACTTCGGCCTCGCCACCGTGGTCGCCGAGCACGACGCCGCCGACGCCGCCGCGCTCCGCGCGCCCCTCTGGATGGCCCCCGAGCAGGCTCCCCCGGGCGCGCACCTGCGCCCCGCGACCGACGTGTGGCCCCTCGGGCTCCTCGCGTTCTATTGCCTCACCGGGCGTTCGTACTGGCACGCGGCGCACGCGGGCGCTGCGGGCCTCGACCTCCCCGCGCTCCTCGCCGAGGTGACGGTCTCGCCCCTCGCACCCGCGAGCGACCGCGCCCGCGCGCTCGGCGTCGCGCAGGGGCTCCCGCCGGGCTTCGACGACTGGTTCGCCCGCTGCGTCGACCGCGCCCCCGGAGCGCGCTTCGCCGACGGCGCGCAGGCCATCGGCGCCCTGCTCCCGCTGCTCGGCGCCGCGCCCGCCACGGCCCTGCGCTCGGGCCCCGCGGTCACGCGCGAGGCCCCGCCGTTGGGGGCGTCCACCGTCTTCGACCCGACGCCCGACGTGAGCGGATCACCGCACCGCACGCCGCCCCGGCAGATCGCCGCCGCCGCACCCGCCCCGAGGCCCGCGAAGGGCATCGTCGCCGCCGTCGCCCTCGTCGCCTGCGCCGCGCTCGCGGGGGGCGTCTACCTCACGCGGAGCACCCCCGCCGCCGACACCGCCGCGCCGACCGTCGCGCCGCAGCCCACGGTCACCGTCGAGCCGCCGCCGGTGGTGCTCCCGCGCGCGGTCGTGGCGCCCGCAGGCTCGTCGTGCGACGCCCCGCGCGACGACGAGAGCTTCGCCACCTTTCGCGCGCGCTGCCACCCCGACGCGGCCCCGCGCGAGCGCACCCCGTCGGACGAGTTGCAGACCGCCATGCAGCGCGCGCAGGCGTGCCGCACGATCTCCCTCGACGAGCCCGCCCGCAACGCGTGCATCATCACCGCGCTCCGCGGGAGGGCCGCCTCCGACCGCGAGCTCGGGTTCCTCGCGAGCGCGCAGATGGCCGCGGGCCAGACGGCCGACGCCGTGCACACCATGCGAGCGTACGTTCTGCGCTACCCCGCCGGGCCCATGGTTCCGATGTTTCAGCGCTACATCGACGCGCACTGACCGCAGCCGTCGGGGCGGTTCACCACCCGCGGTGTCCGCGCGCACCACCTGTGGTAGGGCGAGCGCATCTAAATCGTCGTGAATTCGAGATGTTCTTGGTACTCGCTGGTTGCCGCGGGTTGCAAACCCACGGCAACGCGGAGATCGAAAACGCGCCTGAAGTC
>CAISKJ010001236.1 GCA_903885885.1 uncultured delta proteobacterium | reverse complement strand
GCAGCGCCTCGACGGCGGCGGGGCCGTCGTGGAAGCGCCGCGCGGGGTCGCGGTCGACGCAGCGGGCGAACCAGTCGTCGAAGCCCGGCGGGGGCATCGCGGCGCGCTTGAGGGTCGCGGCGCGCGCGCTCGCGGGCTCGAGCACCGAGGCGTCGATCTCGGCGAGGATGGCGGGAAACTGGTCGAACCAGCACCAGTACGACCCACCTGTGAGCACATAGAACGCGATGAGCCCGAGGGCCCACACGTCGGTGGCGAGGGTCACGTGCCCGCTGGGCTGCATCTGCTCGGGCGCGAGCCACCCCGGCGAGCCCGCGGGGATGGTGAGCTCGATGGAGGTCTTCAGGGCCGGGAGCACGTGCGCGATGCCGAAATCCAACACCTTCACGGTGCGGCGCGTGTCGGCGCGGCGGCTCTCGGCGATGTGAATGTTCTCGGGCTTGAGGTCGCAGTGCACGACGCCCGCGCGGTGCGCGGCCCCGACGGCGTGGGCCACCTGTTCGAAGAGCTCGAGCGCCTCGGAGACCGACAGCGGACCCGCGCGCGTGACGCGCTCCTCGAGGGTCTCTCCGCGGAGGAACTCCATCACGTACCAGGGCACGCCGCCGGGCATGAGCACGCCCGCGTCGATCACCTGCACCACGTGCTCGCTCTCGATGCGCGACCCGATGCGCGCCTCGTCGATGAAGCGCTGGCGCATCTGGTCGTCGTCGGCGAGCCAGCGGTGCAGCACCTTGAGCGCGCGCGCCTGCCCCGTATTGAGCTGCTGAACCTCGTACACCGCGCCCATGCCGCCCTCGGCGATCACGCGGGTCACGGTGTAATCGTCAGCGAAGAGGGTACCCGGCTCGAGCGCGTCGCGTGGGTCCCTCACCTCCGCGTCGGTCATAGGCGACGGTGTGTATCACACCCGCCGACGCGCCCACGAGCGCCCGCTCGCCCGTCCCGCGGTAGCACAGCGCCGCCCGGAGCACGTCTGCGCCGGGACACCTACACCGCACAACCCCCATCGGTGGACACGCCAGTGACCAGCGCAACTGCTTGATAACAACAGACAATAGGGAAAACGTGGCGTGGCGTGGCGATTGCTAAAGGGGCTCCCTCGATGAGAAACGGGCGAGCGTTCGGCGGTCTGGCGGGTCTCGTGGCGGTGATGGGGTTGGGGGCCGGCTGTGGGTCCGACGAGCTCGACTCCGACGACTGGGTCGAAGACGAGAACGCGGCCGAGATCGCCATCGCGGGGCGGTGGATCCCGACGGGCGCCGTGACGGCCGCCTCGGACCGGCAGTACGCCCGCTACGACGACGCTCCCTCGTGGAGCGGCGGGCGCAACTGCGGCGGCTCGTTCCTCGCGGGCACGCGCGACCTTGGCGAGTACCTCCGCGCGAACTTCCGCGGCGTGAGCGGCTACCAGGGCTATGTGTGCCGCGCCAACACCGCCAACGCGAGCCTGACCTCGATGCACGGCACGGGGCGCGCGATCGACGTGCTCGTGCCCACGCGCGCGGGCGGCGCGGCCGACAACACCGTGGGCGACGCCGTGGCCGCGTGGCTCATCACCAACGCGTCGGCCCTCGGGGTGCAACTCGTCATCTGGGATCGCAGCAGCTGGAACGCGAGCCGCGCCGCCGGCACGAAGCTCCGCGCCTACGGCGGTCCGCACCCGCACAACGACCACCTCCACGTCGAGCTCAACGCCGACGGCGCCGCGCGCCGCACCGCGTGGTTCCGCGATCGCAGCGCCGCTCCGGCGCCTTCGCCCGCACCCACGCCGACGCCCACGCCCACGCCGACGCCCACGCCCACGCCCACGCCCACGCCCACGCCCACGCCTGCACCCGCGTCCGTGCTGCTGCGGGTCAACGTGTCGTCGCTCAACCTCCGCGGCGGCCCTGGCACCTCGTACGGCGTGCTCACGTCGATGCCCTGCGGCTCCACCGTGACGGTGGTCTATGGCCCGTACATGGGCTGGTACGACGTGCGCTTCGGCGCCGTGCGCGGCTGGGCCTCGGGCACATTCCTCCTCGAGAGCGCGCGCTTCTCGTCGTCGGTCTGCGGTCGCTGACGGCGCGCGGCCCGACACGATCCCCGAGCGCTGTCTCAGACACCCGCCAGGACACCCCGTCGGCGCGTCAATCGACTGTCAAAATAGGGCATCGCTGCATCTTCGGGAGGCACCCCGGGGCGCGACGCGCGTACTGATCGCGCGGCGGCGCTTCGGCGGCGCGCTGTCGTGTTTCATGGGGACACGCTCGCCGATAAGATAGACAGACCGTGGTGATCACCTTCAAAGAGAGCGATGGAGACGGCGTTCGCAAGGTGCGCCTGCTCACGGTGGCGCTTCGCTACGACGACCTGCTGGCCGACTGCGCGGCGGCCTTCGCGTTCGACATGGCGTCGCTCCCGCTGCGCATCGGGCGCTCGCCCGACGAGGGCGCCGCGCGCGCCGACGGGCCCGCGCGCCTCGTGGTGCCCGACCGCTGGGCGTCGACGGCGCACTGCTACATCGACCGCGTGGGCACCTCCGACGTGCTCTACGACGAGGGCAGTCGCAACGGGACGCACGTCAACGGCGAGAAGGTCACGCGGTATACCGTGCTCGCTGACGGCGATGTGATCGAGGTGGGGCGCACGCTCGTGACGTACCGCGTGGTCGACGCGGCCGAGGCGGAGGCGCTCACCGCCCCGGGGGCCGTCTCTGCCGGGCCGACGCGCACGTGCAACCCCGAGCTGGCGGGCATCGCGCGCGACCTGCGGGTGCTCGCGAGCTCGCGCGAGCCCGTGCTCATCGAGGG
>CAISKJ010001235.1 GCA_903885885.1 uncultured delta proteobacterium | reverse complement strand
GGAGGGACGCGTCCGATGCGCGCGGCGACCCACGCGAGGGTGGTGAGCGCGACGGGCGCGTGGCGCGCGAACCAGCGGTCCGTCGAGCGTCCCGGCGCGTCGCGCGAGAGGCCGCAGAGGTCGGCCCACACGAAGAGAAAAGGCAGCGCGAGGCACTGCCCGTCGAGGAGGAGCGCCGCCGCGAGCGCCACGACGGACGCGGTGTGCGCCGTCGCGCCGGGGCGCAGCCACGCCACCATGGCGCCGAGCGAGACGGCCACGGCGGCGAGCGCGTCGACGCCGCCCGAGGCGGGGAACACGCCGCCCGCCGTGATCGGGTGCAGCGCGACGAGGGCCGCGCCCGCGAGCGCGAAGACGGGCTGCGTGTTGAGCCCCGGCGTCGTGAAGAGCCCGCGCGCGAAGACCGCGATGAGGCCCACGAGCGCCGCGTTGACCGCGTGGTAGGCGGCGGGGCGCGCGTGCAGCGCCGACTGCTCGAGCGCGAGGAGCGCGCGGGCCAGCGGGCGGTACGCGGGGAGGTCGTTCCAGCTGGGGCGCGCGGCGAAGGTGGCGAGCTCGCGGAGGGAGGCGATGGGCTCGCGCGGCGCGAGGAGGGTGACGTCGTCGGCGACGAAGCCGTTGCGGGCGCGCAGGGTGTAGAGCCCGCTCACGAGCGCGAAGAGGGGAAAGGTGTACGCGTCGAAGAGGGCGGGGGCGAGCGCGTGCGCAGGGGCCTCGGGGGGCGTGGAGGCGAGCGGCGATGGGGCCGCAAAGGAGGGCTCGGCGACGTGCTCGGAGGAGGGCTCGGCGACGTGCTCGGGCGAGGGCTCGGGGGCGGGCGTCGGGGCGTCGACGGGGGGCGTCGCGGTGGCGGCGGTGGCCGTGTCGCGTGCGGTGGGGGGCTTCGACCCGCGGCGGTGCTTTGCCATCGGGGCATCACTTGCCACGGGGCGATGCCCGGTGGGAAGCAGTGACCGCTGCGGCGACGGACTACTCGGGGAGGCAGAGGCGCCCGAAGGTGACGCCGTAGCCCATCGCGCCGCGGTCGCGGGCCACGAAGGTGAGGGCGCGGCCCTCGGTGACGGCGTAGAGCCGCCCGTCGGCGCCGGGCACCGGGAGCAGGTCGCGCGGCGGCGAGCGCATGACGCCGTTGGGCTGCATCACCATGGCGCGCAGCACGGCCGCGTCGCCCGCCCCGCGGACCCAGAGCACGGCCGCGCCCCCGTGCGTGCGCGAGACGCTCACCACGGGCGAGCCGGCGCCCTCGTAGCGCTCGACGATCTGGTGCGTGAGGAGAACCCCTTCGGGGTCGGTGACGGCGACGTGAATGGCGTGGGTCATGCCCGCGGGCTCGTCCCACGCGGCGACGACGCCTTCGGGGAGCACCGCGCCGTCGTCGAGGCGCACCGCGTCGAGGTCGCGCGTGACGCGAACGCGGGTGTCGACGAGGCCCGTGCCGTCGAAGCGCACCACGCGCAGGTCGGTGGCGCGACGGAACATGAGCGCCGCGCCGTCGGGGGCGGGGAGCATGAGCACCGAGTCGGCCTCGATGGGCACGATGCTCGCGATGTCGACGCCGAGGGGGTTGGCCACCGCGCCGCTCGCGAGGATGCGCACCACGTTGGGCGACGCCGCCACGAGGCCCGCGTCGCTGCGCGACACCACGCGCGGCGAGAGCACGAAGGCCGTGCCGTCGGGGAGCGTGGCGGCGAAGGGGTCGCCGCGGTCTTC
>CAISKJ010001234.1 GCA_903885885.1 uncultured delta proteobacterium | reverse complement strand
CCGCGACGCGCCAGATGTGTCGCACGGCGCTCACGCGATCGCAGTCGGCGGCGCGAAAGGCGTTGAAGTCGTGCATGCCCACGAGGGCGTCGGCCTCGTGCTGCATGAGCCCGAGGTCGAGGTCGCCCCAGAGGTGCCACACGCGCTCGCGCAGGAGCGGGTCGCGCACGGGCGTGGCGAGGAGCCGGTCGCGGTAGCGCGTGCCGGCCGAGGCGCGGCGCGGGTCGAAGTCGTCGTGGGCCACGCGGGCGTCGAGCACGGCGATCTGCGGCGGGAGCTTCGACGTGAGACCGAGGCGCCAGCCCTTCTCGGGGATGGTCGCCTTCGTGCGAAACGACACCACCTGCGCCCGCGCGTGGACGCCCGCGTCGGTGCGCCCCGAGGCGCGCATGATGATGGGCTCGCACGCGATGCGGCTCGCGGCGATCTCGAGGTGCTCCTGCACGGTGGCGACGCCGCGCTGCCGCTGCCAGCCGGAGAGGCCGGAGCCGTCGTAGCGCACGATGAGTCGAACGGTGGGCATTGGGGGTCGTAGCCTCTCGAAGGGGCCGCAAGGGGTACCACAGCCGCCGCGCCCGTTGGCGCCGCCCGTCGGCCGCGCCGCCCCCGCGCCGGGGCGGAGGGTGCGCATCGCGCTGCACACCGCAATCGCCGACGATTTCACGGAGTATGTGTCCCAAATTGAAATAGACTGGACCCTATTTTATTTCGCGCATCGTGACGGCGAGCGCGGAGGGTGCGGAGTCTCGTACGGGCCCATCGTGGCCCTCGTGCAGGGGTCATGTGTATGCGCTTTTGGAGTGCCTGTATCGCAGTGTTTGCGCGCTCGCTGGGGGGCTGCGTGGCCGACCTCCCGCTCGAGGAAGACTCGACGGTCGCCGACGTGACGGCGAGCAACCTCACGGTGGTGGCCTCGTCGATCGCGCCGCGGGTGCTCCCCAACGCGCGCACCACCTTCTCCGTGACGCTTCGCAACACCACGTCGTCGACGTGGCCGTAGGGCGCCACGCGCCTCGCCGCCATCGGCCGGGGGCCGTTTCGTAGCGTCGACCTGCGCCTCGCGCGTGACGTCGCGCCGGGCCGTGACGGCGTCTTCTCGGCGACCTTCACCGCCACCACGGCGCTGGGCCTGTACGACCTCGCCTGGGGCCTCGAGTCGCGCGGCCGCACGCTCGGCGCCCTCAACGCGAGCACCGAGGTCACCTGCAGCGACGGCGTCTTCTGCAACGGCATGGAGCGCTGGGCGGGCAACGCCTGTCGCCCCGGCCGCGCGCCCTGCGACGACGGCGCGGCCTGTACCGCCGACACCTGCACCGAGGCCGCCGGCACCTGCACGCACGCCGTCACGGGGGCCTGCGACCGCTGCGACGCCGCCGGCTGCGTGCCCCAGTGCGCGGGCCGCGCGTGCGGCGACGACGGCTGCGGCGGCTACTGCGGCACCTGCCCGGTGGGCCAGACGTGCGTCGACAACAACTGCTCGACGCTCACCACGCCGGGCACGTGCGCGAGCCCCCTGGCGCTCCTCGCGCCGGGCGAGGCCCTCGAGGGCGAGCACGTGATCACGGGCGACACCTCGATGGGCTTCAACAGCACCGTCCCCTCGTGCAACCGCGCCAGCACCGCGCGCGACCTCACGTACACGTTCACCCTCACCGAGCCGATGGGCATCGATTTCCGTGTGTCAGGGTATGACACGGTGCTCTCGCTCCGCGTGGCGGGCTGCGCCGACGACGACCCCGCGATGCGCACGCAGCCCAACTGGTGCAGCGACGACGCGTCGCCCCCGGGCGACTACGGATCGCGCCTCGCGACGATGCTCCCGGCGGGCACCTACTACCTCATCGTCGACGGGTACGACGGCACGCAGGCGGGGCCCTTCACCCTCAACGCCCGCTTCGTGCGCGACTGCGTCCCGCAGTGCGACGGCCAGTTCTGCGGCGACGACGGCTGCGGCGGCTCGTGCGGCGCCTGCGCGGCGGGCGAGACGTGCTCGACCACCACCTTCCGCTGCGTCGCATCGAACTGCACCCCCAACTGCGCCGGCCGTCAGTGCGGCGACGACGGCTGCGGCGGGCTGTGCGGCGCGTGCTCGCGCGGGACGCTGTGCGTCACGGCCACGGGCCTGTGCGAGCGCTTCGCGGCGTGCGACCACCTGCGCCCCGTCTGCCGCGGCGGCTGCGGCCGCAACGCCTACTGCGGCAGCGACTGCGCGTGCCACGACGTGGCCGCGCCGCTGCCCGACCTCGTGGTGGATCGCGCGCTCCTCGAGCGCGAGGTGGTGATCACCGAGAGCAATTTCGGCCCGCGCTCATGCGCGATCGTCGAGGGCTGCGTCGGGGGGTCGGGCGGCCGACGCCTCCTCCGATTCTCCGTCGCGGCGGTGAACCAGGGGCAGGCCGACCTCGCCGCGCCCCCCGTCGAGGAGCGCCCCGACCTCTTTCAGTTCGGCGCCTGCCACGGGCACTACCACTACCAGGGCTTCGCCGCGTACGAGCTGCGCGACCTCGCGGGCCGGGTCGTGACGCGCGGCAGCAAGCAGGCCTACTGCATGATGGACTCGTACCGCGTGCTCGACGGCCCCGCCGTCGGGTGCCAGCCGCACTACACCTGCGAGGGGCAGGGCATTCGCGTGGGCTGGGCCGACCTGTACGGCAACGACCTCGACTGAGATCGGAAGAGCGTCGTGTAGGGAAAGAGTGTCTTCGCCTGTGTAGATCTCGGT
>CAISKJ010001233.1 GCA_903885885.1 uncultured delta proteobacterium | reverse complement strand
GAGCGCGTCGAGCGCCGCCTTCGTGGGCATCTGCCGCTCGGGCGGCGGCGGCACGATGCTCTTGTACTGCTGGACCTTGTTGTGGAACTTCGCCATCGCGGCTCTCCGTGGTTTCGTGGCGACGATAACAGAACGCCCCGCCGCGCTACACCAACCTTCGTCACCGCGGCGCCACTCCCCGGCCGCCGCGGAATGCGGTATGAGCGGCGCGCACTCTCCGATGTTGCTCTCGCTGCAGACCGCCCGCGCGGGGCGCGTGGCGATTCGCCACGGCGACGGGTCGCTCACCTACGAGCGCCTCCGCGAGCTCGCGCTCGCGCACGCGCGCTCCCTCTCGGCGCAGGGCCTCCGCGCGGGCGACCGCGTCGCGGTGTGGGCCTCCGTCGAGCCTCGCACGGCGGTGGCGCTCGTGGCCAACGCGCTCGCGGGCTTCGTGTCGGTGCCCGTCAACCCCGCGGTGGGCGAGCGCGAGCTCGCGCACCTGCTCGTCGACGCCGCGCCGCGCGTGCTCGTCGGCGACGCGGGCCGCGCGCTCCCGGTGCCCGCGGTGCAGGTCGACCTCGCGGGCGTGCGCCGCGCCGCGCCCTTCGCCGCGCCTGAGGCCCGAGCACCCGCGCTGGTGCTCTACACCTCGGGCACCACGGGGCGCCCCAAGGGCGCGGTGCTCTCGCACGGCGCGCTCGCCTCGAACCTCGACGCCCTCGCCCGCGCGTGGCGGTGGACCGACGGCGACACCCTCGTGCACGCGCTCCCGCTGTTTCACGTGCACGGCCTCGCGCTGGGCCTCTTCGGCGCGCTGCGCGTGGGCGCCTCGCTGCATCTGCTCGCGCGCTTCGACCCCGCGCGCGTCGCGGCCTCACTCGCCGACGCGGGCACCATGCTCTTCGGCGTTCCGACGATGTACCACCGCCTCGTCGAGCTCGCCGAGCGTGAGCCCGCCGCGGCCGCGGCGCTGGGGCGCGCGCGCCTCCTCGTGTCGGGCTCGGCGGGCCTTCCGCTGCGTGAGCACCGGCGCATCGAGGCCGTGTGCGGCCGCGGCGTGCTCGAGCGCTACGGCCTCACCGAGACGCTCATCAACACGGCGGTGCGCCTCGAAGAGGGGCCCCGCCCCGGCTACGTGGGCGCCGCCCTCGACGGCGTGGCGGTGCGCCTCGTCGACGACGCGCGCGCGCCCCTCGACGCGCACGACGACGCCACGCTCGGCGAGGTGGCCGTGCGCGGCCCCAACGTGTTCGAGGGATACCTCAACCGCCCCGACGCGACCGCCGCGGTGCGCGACGACGCGGGGTGGTTCTACACCGGCGACCTCGCGGCGCGCGCGCCCGACGGCGCGCTGCGCATCGTGGGCCGACGCGCCACGGACCTCATCAAGACGGGCGGGTACAAGGTAGGCGCGGGCGAGGTCGAGGCCGCGCTGCTCGAGCACCCCGACGTGCGCGAGGCCGCGGTGAAGGGCGTGGCCGACGACGACCTCGGCGAGCGCATCGAGGCGTGGGTGGCGCTGCGCGAGGGCGCCGTCGCGACGGGCGACGCGCTGGCCGAGCACGTGGGCGCGAGCCTCGCCTGGCACAAGCGGCCGCGGCGCGTGCACGTGGTCGACGCGCTCCCGCGCAACGCGATGGGCAAGGTGCTCAAGGCCGCGCTCGGGCAGGGTGGCGCGCGGTGAGCGCCCCGACGCTGCGGCGCGACCTCGTCACGAACCGACTCGTGCTCGTGGCGCCCGGGCGCCGCGGGTCGCCGCGCGATTTCGCGCCGCCGACGCTCGCCCGCGACGCTTCGAAGTGCCCCTTCTGCCCCGGCCACGAGACGCACACGACGGTGACGCGGGCGGAGCGCCGCGACGCCTCGGGGCGATGGACGGCGCGCGCGTTCGCGAACCTCTTTCCGATGGCGCGCCCCGACGCCGCGGTGGAGCCCGACGCGACGGCGACGCACGAGGTCGCGGCCTCCGTCGGCGACCACGAGGTGATCGTCGAGACGCCCGACCACGGGGTCGACCTCGCCGACCTCAGCGACGCCCACACCCGCGCGGTGCTCGACCTCTACCG
The DNA here is from genome assembly GCA_903885885.1 of uncultured delta proteobacterium. Classification (GTDB taxonomy): domain Bacteria; phylum Myxococcota_A; class Polyangia; order Polyangiales; genus CAISKJ01. Next base: position 2,844 of record CAISKJ010001233.1, on the reverse strand, counting down.
CGAGCGCTGCCGCACGATGGCCGCGCGCCCCGACGCGCGCGCGGTGCTCATGTTCAAGAACCGCGGGCCGCGCTCGGGCGCGTCGCTGCACCACGCGCACGGTCAGGTGATCTCGCTCTCGGTGTCGCCGCCGGGCGTGCGGCGCCGCGACGCCATCTCGCGCAAGCACCACGCGCAGCACGGCAACGGCGCGCTCGCCGAGGCGCGCGACCGCGAGCTCGCCGCCGAGGTGCGCCTCGTCGAGCAGACGCCGCGCTTCGCCGTGTTCTGCCCCTTCGCGCCGCACCGATCGTACGAGACCTGGATCGTTCCGATGGCCCCGTCGCCCTCGCTCGCGCGCCTCGACGACGCGGGCCTCGACGCGCTCGCGCCCCTCGTCGGCCGCACGCTGCGTCGCGTGCTCGCCGCCACCGAGGGCGCCGACTACAACCTCGTGCTGCGCGCGCCCGCGCTGCGCCACTGGGGCGCGCCGTGGGCCCTGTGGAGCCTCGAGATCCTCCCCCGCCGCGGCGGCGACGCGGGCTTCGAACTCTCGACGGAGATGCAGTGCGTGCTCACCACGCCCGAAGAGAGCGCGCGCGCGCTCCGCGCGCTGTAACCGCGGCCCGCGACGGGTTCTGTCTACACTACAGAACAGATGCGCAGGTGACGGCGCGGGTGTAGGGTCTGGCGCATGCGCCCGTTGACGCCGTCGCGATCCGCGTCGCCCCACTACGACGACCTCCCGCAAGACCTCGCGTTCGACGTCCCCGCGTCGGGCGACTACGCGAGCGACGCGCCCTCGCTCGCGGGCGTCGATGTGTTTCCCGACACCACCGTCGACGCGCTTCCGGAAGTGCATCGCGAAGGCCCCGGGCGCGGTAAGAAGTCGCCCAAGACGCGGCCCTACTTCATGGCCGAGCCGGCGGCCCCCGCGGTCGTCGCGCGCTCCGAGGGCCCCGCCTCGGTGTGCCTCGCCTGCGGCGCCTCTCCGCCCGAGGGCGGCGACTGCCCCCACGACGAGGTCGCGCACCTCGCCGACGCGCCGCCTGCCCTCATGGCCGTCGTGCGCAAGCTGCAGGCCGCCGTGCAAGAGCGCTACGCGCAAGAGTGCGCGCTGCGCCGCCTCGTGGCCGCCGAGGTCACGGCGGGCCGCGGCGACCTCGAGATGCCCAACCGCGTCGCCCACAGCGCCGCCCATCCCGTCGAGCGCGAGGCGCCCTGCGCCCAGTGCGGTCACCGACCGGTGCTCTCGCGCGCGGCGCGCCGCAAGGCCCTCCTCGAGGCCCAGGCGTGCTTCGCCTTCGCCACGCCCCCTCCCCCGCCCGAAGCGCCCGCCGAGGCCCCGCGCCCGCCCGCCGACGAGGCCTCCGAGCCCGCCGCTGCGGCCCTTGTCGAGGGCGCGCCCGAGAAGCCCCGCGCGAAGCGTGGGCGGCCGCGCAAGACGGTGCCCGAGGCGCTCGTCGAGGCGACCGTGGCGCCCGCCGACGAGGCGCCGGTGGCCTTCCTCGACCTGTGACAGAATACGTCACACACTCCCGTCGCGGCGTGGCGCGCTGTGGCATGGTCGGGCGCATGGCGACCTCGATTCCCTCGCTGCTCCAGACTGTGTGTTCGCACGATGACGGCCACGCCGACGAGGTCGTGATGCTCGCGACGGAGCTCGGGGTCTCGGCTCGCACGGCGCGCGCGTGCTGCCGTCGGCTCCGCGCGCTCGTGGTCGCCCTCGACGCCGCCAACGACGGCGCCACCCCGCGGCCCGGCGACGCGTCGGCGCGCTGGCTCGCGACGGTGCGCCTCGGGGCGCGGCTGCTCACCGTCGAGGCAGGGGCCTCGGTGGCTGCGGCGGCCACGCGCATCCTCGTGTCGCTCGACGACGCGCCGGCCAACCAGGTGCCCGCGCGCCACGTCACCGACCACGCGCTGCGCGCGATGCTCACCCGCGCCGTCACCGAGCGCCTCGTGCTGGCCATCGAGTACGGCAGCCCCGACGGGGGCGCGGTCACCGCCCGCGAGGTCGAGCCCCTCACCCTCACGCACGTCGACGGCCACTGGACGATGCTCGCCTTCTGCCGCACGCGCATGGATCTGCGCTCCTTTCGCTTCGAGCGCGTTCTCGAGGCGCGGGTGACCGAGCGGCACTTCGAAGCGCGCCAGGGCCTCTCGCTCGAGCGCTTCATTCACCGTCAGAAGAACGTCGGGCGGCGCCGCGCGGCGGCCCTCACAGCGCGTTGACGTAGGCGCCGCGAGGTCGCAACAATCCGCGCCCTCCAATGCCCCGACGACCGACGCCGCTCCTCGCGCTCGCCCCCTTCGCCCTCGCCGCGTGCAGCGACCCGCCGGCGGCGCCCGCCGACGCGGCCCTCGACGCCCCCGTCGACGCCGCCCGCGACGCGCCCCTCGACACCGTCGATGCGCCTCCCATCAAGGGCTCGGCGCGCGTCACGGTCACCCGCTACGACTACGCCATCGACCTCGAGACGCGACGGGTCACCGCGCGCCTCACGCTGCGCGTCGACCAGCCCGGCGACTGCCTCGCCATCGGGTTTCGCCACGAGGCCGCCGACGACGTGCGCTTCGACGGCGAGGCCGCGCGCGACGTCTCTGTTGCCAACGAGACCCTCCTCGCGTGCGACGGCGCGGGGCGCGGCTGGGCCGCCGGCCGCACGCTCACCCTCTCGCTCGCGTCGACGGAGCCCGCGACCACGATGCGCCCCACGCAGGTGGGCTTCTCGTCGCGCGCGAGCGCGGGCGGCGGGCGCTTCACATACCTGCTCTCGTGGGTGGGCGAGTGCGCGCGCCACGGGGCCTGCGACGCGACGCCGTCGGCCTTCGCCACGTACCGCTTCGCCGTCACGCACCCCG
>CAISKJ010001232.1 GCA_903885885.1 uncultured delta proteobacterium | reverse complement strand
GTGCGCGCTGCGCTGGCAGCGTGGGTGGCGCTTCTCGTACCTCGCGAGCCCTCGCGTGGCGCCCCTGCAGCGCCTCTCGCTCACCGCGTCGGCGGCGCCGGCCGAGGCGGGGCCCTTCGAACGCGCGCTGCTCGCGCTCATCGCCGAGGTCGAGGGCGCCAACGCGGCGCTCTGGGCCCCCCGCGCGGAGTCGCACCGCGACGCGCACTACCGCGCGCAGGCGCTCACACCCGCGGCGCGCTACTGCACCGTCGACGACCTCGCGAGCGAGCTCAGCGAGCAATCACCACGGCGCGACGAGCTCCTCGCGAGCGTGGCGCCCGACCCCGCGCAGGCGAGCGACGCGGCGCTGGCGTTCCGCGCCTTCGCGGCTTCGCAGCCCGCGGTGGTCGAGCACCTCGTCGACGCCTTCGCCGAAGAAGACTGAGCCGCGCTCAGCGCGCGAGCGCGCGGGTCTCGCCGACGTCCATCACCCAGAGGCGCGAGGGGTCCCACCCGCGGTCGGCGAAGCCCTGCCGGGTGCGCGCGGGAGGCTCCGCCGCGGGCTCGTCGGTGAGCACGAAGGTGCCCCAGTGCATCGCCACGAGGGCCCGCGCGTCGAGGAGTTCGAACGCGCGCAGCGCGTCGTCGGGGTTCATGTGCTGCGGCTCCATGAACCACCGCGGCTCGTACGCGCCCACCGGGAGCATGGCCCAGTCGATGGGTCCGCAGCGCGCGCGGATCTCTCGAAAATCCTCGAAGAACGCGGTGTCTCCCGCGTGGTAGGCGACGCCCTCGGGTCCCCGCAGCACGAAGCCTCCCCAGAGGCCGTCGTTGCGGTCCCACGGCGCGCGCATCGACCAGTGGCGCGCGGGCACGAGGGTCACCTCGAGGTCGCCCACGACGTGCGACTGCCACCAGTCGAGCTCGACCACGCGCGGCAGCCCCGCGCCCTTGAGCGTGCGCGCGTTGCCGAGCGGAACCACGTAGAGCGCCTCGGGGCCGATGCGCTTGAGCGAGGGCACGTCGAGGTGGTCGTAGTGGTTGTGGCTCACGAGCACCACGTCGATGGGCGGCAGCGCTTCGGGCACCACGCCCGGCGGCGCGAGGCGCTTCACCACGCCCTGAATGCGCTCGGAGAACAGCGGGTCGGTGGCGATAAGCTGCCCCCCGAGGCGCGCCACGAAGCTCGCGTGACCGACCCACGTGAGCGACGCGGGGAGATCCCTGATGAGCGCGCCGTCGTTGGGCCGCACCGGCGCCCCGGGCGGCTTCGCCTCGCGCGCCGCGCCCCGCCCGTTGAGCCGATCGAGCACACGCCAGCGGAGCAGGTCGGCCGGCCCCCGCACGGGCCTCGTCGCGCGGTCATCGAAGCGTCCCATGCGGTGAGTCATCGACGCACGCGCCGCGCGCGTCAACGTCGCGACGTACGCCGCCGTTTTCTTGCCCGCTCGCACCGACATCCGCTACCGGACGCTCATCGCCGGACGACTTCGCGTGACCCTTCACGCGGCGCGTAGCCGTCGATGCCCTTCTGGGAGGCCACTGCGATGAAGTCCGTCTCGATCACGGCGATGGTAGCGCTCGCCCTCGCGCTGGTGCCTGCGTGCGCGAGCGAGCCCGCCGCGGCGACCGCGCCGACGGCCTCCGCGCAGGTGCAGGGCCGCTGGTCGCTCGACGCG
>CAISKJ010001231.1 GCA_903885885.1 uncultured delta proteobacterium | reverse complement strand
GCTTGCCCTGCGCGTCGCGCGTCTCGAGATAGAACAGCGCGAGCCCGCGGCTGCCGGGCTCGTTGCCCGTCGGGCGCGCCAGCGTGAGCGCCATCTCCGACGTCGTGGCGCTCGAGAACCACTTGGTCCCGTGCAGGCGAAACCCGTTCGGGCCCAGCGCTTCGTCCGCCCGCGCCTCCGTCTCCGTGCGCCCCACGTCGGAGCCGCCGGTGCGCTCGGTCATCCACTGCCCCGACGTCCACGCGGTGGCCGGGTCGCGGCTCGTGAGCCGCGGGAGCGCGCGCTCGACGAGCCTTGCGTTGCCGTGCGCGACGAGCGTCTTCGCGGCGCCGTCGGTCATCGCGAGGGGGCACGAGTACACGTCCGTCGAGGCGTGAAAGAGGTACACCCGCGCGAACTGATCGACGCGCGAGAGGGCCCCGTGGCGGCGCTCGTACGCGGCCCCCACAACGCCGTGCTCGGCGGCGATGGCCGCGGCGCGCTTCCACAGCGGCGTCACCTCGATCTGGTCGACGCGCTGCCCCCACGCGTCCCACTGCGTGAGCGTCGGCTCGTTGAGCCGGTCGGACCGCTGCAGCGCGTACAGCTCACCGCCGGCGAGCTCGCCGAGAAACGCGTGGTCGCCCTCGAGCTCGCGGCGCACGTCGTCGGGGAGCACCCGCGCGAGGTACGAGCGCAGCACGCGGTCGTCGGTGTACTGGTTTCCGAGCGTGGGGGCAGATTGAAAGAACGCCATGGCGGCCGCGAAGGTACGCCCCCGCGACGCCCGACGAAAGAGCCCGCGCTACAGCGAGTTCGCCACGGCGCGGAGCGTCGCGACGGCGTCGCCCTCGACCGTGTCGCCGTGACCGGGCAGGAGCCGCGCGAGGCCCGCCAGATTGGCGAGCTTGAGCAGGTGGGCCTGAAACGCGACGCGCTCTTTCATGAGAAACAGCCGCGCGACGCGCGTCACCTTGGGCCCCCCCGTCGAGTCGGTGACGTACTTCATCATGAAGCCGCCAAACCCCGGCAGGTGGGGCTGATTGAAGAGCATGTCGTTGAACACGAGGGTCACGGCGTCGCCGCTCGTCACCACCATCACGCCCTCGGACTTGCCCGTGCCGTCGAGGGTCTCGAGGCGCACCGTGTCGTCGCCCGCGAAGGCCTCGTAGGGCCCGTCGACGGCCACCTGGTCGGCCACGCGCTTCGTCGCGCCTTCGGGGCAGTACACCTTGCTCGCCGCGAAGCGCGCCTTCCACGGGTGCGCGTCGAGGCGGTGAAAGCCGTTGGGCACGAGCAGCACCGAGGGCGCACCCCAGGCCTCGATGGCCTTCACCGTGGCCTCGTCGACCGCCACCGCGTTGTGCACCACCACGCGGCCGTCGCGCAGGCGGGCGAGCGTCATGCGTCGGCGCAAGGCCATGCCCGGCACGTCGCCGACCACCGACCAGAGGTTGTCGGCGTGCTTCACGATCGGGTCGTGCGGGAGCACGGTCCAGGGGCGAGGTTCAGCCATGGCGGTGCTCCCTACGCGCCCTTCTTCGAGCGGGCGCGCGCAGGCGCCTTGGGGGCCTTGGCAGCGGCCTTCGGAGCCGCCAGCGCGACGGCGCCCTGCGACTGCTTCACGAGGGGGAAATCGACCGTCTTGACGAGGTCGTCGCGGCGACCGGCGACGGCCTTGTCGAGCAGCGCGAGGGCCTCGGCGCGGTGGTCGTAGAGGCGCCGGTGCGCGCGCTTGCGCTTCGAATCCGAGAGGAGCGCGTAGGTGATCCACGGGAACACCGCGGTCACGTCGGCGTGCACGTACACCGAGCGGCCGACGCCCTCGGGCGAGACCTTGCCCCACGTGTGGCCCTCGCCCGCGGGGCACGACGAGAGCGCGCCGTTGTCGACCGGGTCGACGCAGAACTGCACGTCGATGTCGAAGCCGTCCGTGGGCACGTTGAGAATCTGATCGAGGAGCGGCTCACCCTGGAGCGTGTAGTTCTTCGGTACGCCGCCGCCGAGAATGAAGACGGCCATCTTGCGGTCGAGGCCGCGCAGGCAGAAATGCTGCATCGCGCCCATCTCGTAGACGTCGTCGTTCACGTCGATCTCGAGCTTGAACTCTTCGGGGAAGAGGCGCTTCAGCTTCACGATGTTGAGAAAGATCGAGCCGTCTTGCACGGCGCCCACGAAGATGGGCACCGCGCGGCGGTAGCAGGTCGCGAGGAGCGAGGGCTGCTTCACGCCGAGGGCGTCTTCGATCTCCGCGATGGCCTTGCCGAGCAGGTAGTGCAGCTCGGTGGTGGTCATGCGCTTCTGAAACTCGGGCTGCCGCAGAATGGCCGAGAAGAGCATGTCGGTCTCGAGGAGGGTCTCCTCCCAGAAGCCGAGGTCGTAGATGCGAATGATGCGCGCGAGGCGCAGCGCGAGGTCGCCCGCGTTGGGGTCGATCTCACGGATGCGGTGCCCGATGATGCGGTGCGCGTCGTGGTAGAGGTTGGCGCCCGTGGTGGTGAGGCAGTCGATGAGCCCGCGCTCGATGAGCGGGATGAGGCACGACTGGTGGAGCCCCGCAGGCGTCATCGCGCCCGAGAGCGTCATGAAGGTCGCGTAGTCTTCTTCGACCGCGCGGGCCATGAGCTCGAAGGCCGTGCGCTCTTGCCGCCCCACAAACGCGGGGAAGCGCGTGCGCAGCACCTCTTCGGGCGACTCGTGCCCGGTGATGCCGCCCATGGTCACCTCGCGGGTGCCTTCGAAGTCCTTGCGCAGCCCCTCGCCGCGCGCGGCCTCGCGATCGCCCACGGGCTCCGCGGCCTCGACCTTCGCCGCCCGCTCGGCCTTCGAGGGCTTGGGCGCCTTCTCGGCCTTGTCCGACTTCTTGCTCTTCTTGTCGTGCTTGCCCATCGCGACACATTCCTCTGTAGGTGCTTGCGCTTCGCCGCGCGGTATCGCCCGCCGACGCGCGCACCGTCAAGGCTCTACGCCGCCCCCCGCGCGCCGCGCGCGCGCCATCGCGACGCCGAGCGCGAGCGCCGACGCCATGCCCTGCGGGTCCGCCGCGTTGCGCCCCGCGATGTCGTACGCCGTGCCGTGGTCGACGCTCGTGCGCACGAAGGGCAGGCCCAGCGTGACGTTTACGGCGTCGCCGAAGTCGAGGAGCTTCGACGCGATGGTGGCCTGGTCGTGATACATCGCCACCACGGCGTCGTAGCGGCCGTCGCGCGCGTGGCGAAACACCGCCTCGGCGGGCACCGGGCCCGTGAGCGCGCAGCCCGGCACGAGGGCGCGCGCCTCGTCGATGGCGGGGCCGATCACGTCGAGCTCCTCACGCCCGAGCATGCCCCCTTCGCCCGCGTGGGGATTGAGACCCGCGACGGCCACGCGCGGCGCCGCGAGGCCGAACTCGCGCTGCATCGCCCGCGCGGTGATCACCACCGTCTCGCGCACGGCCTCGCGGGTGATGCGCGCGGGCACGTCGGCGATCGCGTGGTGCGTGGTCACCAGCGCGGTGCGCAGCCGCGGACCGGCGAAGAGCATCACGACGCGCCCCACCCCCGCGCGCGCCGCGAGGTGCTCGGTGTGCCCCATAAAGGCCCGGCCCGCGTCGGAGATCACGCGCTTCGAAACGGGCGCCGTGACGATGCCGTGCAGGGCGCCCGCGAGCACACCGTCGACCGCTGCGTCGATGGCAGCGAGCTGTGCGACGCCCGCGGCGACGCCCGGCGCGCCCGGCGCGCGCTCGGAGGGGGCCAGCGACGAGACGGCCTCGACGCGCACGTTGGGGAGCGCGCCGAGGTCGAGTGCCGCCGCGCGCGCCGCGTCGTCGAGCGCACCGGCGTCGCCGAAGACCACGAAGCGAACGCGCGGGTGCAGCGGGGCCACGACGGCGAGGGCGCGCACGGTCACCTCGGGGCCGATGCCCGAGGGGCATCCGGCCGTCACGGCGAGGCAGAGATCTTCGAGGGGAGCGGTCATCGCGGGGTCTCTCGCTAGGAGTCAGAGGGGGTCGTCGCGCCGGGCACCACGAGGCGGTAGCCGACGCCGCGCACGGTCTCGATCACGGCGGCGGTGCCGAGCTTCGCGCGCAGCCGACGGACGTGAACGTCGAGCGTGCGCGTGGCGCCGCCGCGGCGGCCCCACAGGTCGCGGAGCAGGGCAGCGCGCCCGAGCACCCGCGCGCGGTGCGTGACCAGGTGCGCGAGGAGCGCGAACTCCATCGGGGCGAGCTCGACGCGGCGGCCATCGACGGACGCCTCGTGGCCCGCGAGGTCGATGAGGAGCGCGCCGGCCTTCACCCGCTCGGGCTGCGCGAAATCGCTCGTGCGCCACTCGAGGGATCGAATGCGCGCGTAGAGCTCTTGGGGCACATAGGGCTGGAGCACGAAATCGTCGTGGCCCCAGGCCGGATCGAGGCGCGTAAGCTGCGTCGTGCGCAACGCGAGGATCACGGGGGTGCGGCGGGGCAGCCCGCGCAGTCGGGTGATCACAAAGCGCCCCACCTCGGCGTCGTCGGCGGCCTCGACGATCACCGCGTCGGCGTTGGCCACGAGCGCCTCCGGCGGTGCGAGCGGCGAGTCTTCTCGCACGGCGCACCCCAGGTCGCGGAGCACCTCGGCAGCCTCGGAGGGATTGAGCACGCTCACGACGGTGGTCCGCACGGGTGCGGACGGTAGTCCCACTCGTGTCACACATACAACGCGGCGGTGGCTCCGCGGTAGAAACCTACCTTGACGCGGTGATCGGCAAGCTGATAGGTCCACTGAGAACCTCTTTTCCGAGCGAAAACGATGAGATGGGTTGTTGAACTGCCAGGTCCTTCGGGCGGCACCGCTGCAACGGTGACCGTAGATGCTGAGTCGTGGCTCGGCGCGCTGAACAAGGCCCGCGGCGGCATCGCCCTCGCGAGGTATCACGCGGAGATCGACGACGACGGCACCGTGCGCGTCCTCGACCGAAACACGCGCGACCGCTTCACCGTTCGGCAGATGAAGTCGCACGCGCCAGAGCGCCCCACCTCGTCGGCCCCGCCGCCGGAGCCACCGCGCCCGTCGACTCCGCCCGCCGAGGCGCCGCTCTCCTTCGGCGCACCCTCCGACGCGCCGCTCTTCTTCGGCTCCGAGGCGCCCGCAGCGGGGCTGTTCTCCGACTCGCAATCGCCACCGGCAAGCCAGCCGGAGGCCCAGGCCGACAAGGCTGGCGTTGTGGGTCACAGCTCCGTCACGGTGCTCAAGGGTGACGGCACCCAGCAGCCTGTCAGCGTTACGAGCAAGAGCACGCTCGGCCCCGGCGTACAGGCGAGCACGACGGCGGCGATGACGTCGACGCCCGCACGCGCTGCGGGGCCCGAGTCGCCGCGCCCGAGCACCCCGCCCGCGCAATCGCCCCCCGTGAAGTCGGCGACGACCTCCCAGTCGGAGAAGGCCACGACGGCCCGCGGTCACGTGCCCCCTTCCGCGGCGCTCGTCGCGCAGGCACTCGACGACAGCGCTCCGCGCAGCGCCCCGCCACCCGCTCCGTCGGCTACGACGGGTAAGCAGCCCGAGCCCGCGAAGTCTACGAGCGCGAAGGCCGAGCCACCGAAGGCAGGGAGTTCGAAGCCCGAAGCGCCCAAGCCCGAAGCGCCCAAGCCCGAGGCGCCCAAGCCCGAGGCGCCCAAGCCCGAGGCGCCCAAGCCCGAAGCGCCCAAGCCCGAAGCGCCCAAGCCCGAAGCGCCCAAGCCCGAGGCGCCCAAGCCCGAAGCGCCCAAGGGTGATGTCGACGATGACGCAGGCATCGTCGTCGAAGATGTTGTGCTTCAGGGCCTCAACGGCGCAACGCAAGACAACACGCGCTCGGATACGATGGTGGTTCCGACGATTGTCGGAGGCGACGAGCCCGTCGAGGCGCTGCCGGTTCCGACGGTGCTCTACGAGCGCGACGACGACCCCTCGTCGGGTAGCCCGATCACCTATCGAGAGCGGGTGTTCGCGGTCGCCGAGGGCACGCCGCCGGCCCGCGCCGAGGCGCTCGCGCGGCAGGCCTTCGCGTCGATCAAGCGCTCGCTGGTCACGCGTGCGCGAGGCCGCTTCGTCACGATCGCGGTCTTCGACCACGAGTTCGACGCGCACCCGAAGCGCCCGCCGCTCGTCGTGCTCCAGTGGAAAGACTGGCGCGGTGACGTGGTCGTGGAGTTTCCTCCGAGCGACGCGCCGATTTCGGTCGCACCGGCGGTCGTGTCGGTGCCCCCCGCCGCGGTCGTCGCGACGGCAACAGCGCCCGTCGGCAAGGCCCCGACGCCGCCGACGAAGCCTGTTCCGCAAGCACCCGCCCCGCCCGCAAAGGCTCTCGAGCCCCGCGAGAAGAAGCTCTCGAAGAACAAGCGGAAGCGCGCGCGCACCAACTCCGAGGCGCGCATTCCTTCGGCGGCGGTGACCGCGGCAGTGACGCCTGCGACTGCCACGCCGGCGGCGGCGACGACGGCCGAACGCGACATGCCGACGGTCGTGGTGCCGGTCTTCGTGGCGCCCGACGCCCCTGCGGTGAAAGCTGCGCCGGCGGCTGAAACGAAGCCTGCGGCGGAGCCCGTAGCCGCCGTGACAGAAGCGGCACCGGTGGCCTCGGCGCCGGCGGCGAGCGACAAGGCACCCGAAGTCGCCGCCGAGAAGCCCGCCGACAAGCCCGCGGAAGTGGTCGCCGAGAAGCCCGCGGAGAAGCCCGCGGAGAAGGCGCCCGAAGTCGCCGCCGAGAAGCCTGCTGGCAAGCCCGCGGACAAACCGGCAGAGAAGGCACCGGAAGGTGTCGCAAAGAAGGCGACTGATTCCGTCGGTGAGAAGGCGGCCGACAAGGCGCATGAGGGCACGCGCTCCGTCGCGCTCACGGGTCGGCGTCGACGCGGCAAAGACCTCGTGAGCGATCTCTTTGACGCGCTCATGGATCTCTCCTTCGCCCAGTCGTCGGAGGACGCGTGCGCGTTCGCCGCGCGCGTGATTCGTGACACCGTGCTCGTCGATGCATGCACCGTCTCGCTCTATGACATCGACCGCGATGAGTTCACCGTCGCGGCCACCGAAGGGGGACCGGCGGCGGGCACGCGCGTGAAGGCCAAGGGCGGGCACCGCGCTGTCGCCGTGCGCAAGCACGCAAGCGTGAACGTCAAGGTGTGCGAGCCGAGCGAGGCCTTCGCGCCTTCGTTCATGGGCGCGCCGGCGCTCTTCTCGGCCTCGTATCACCGCGAACGCCTCTTCGCGATGATCGTGATTCAGCGCATGCGCGGCGGTCCCGTGTTCGAGTCCGACGAAGAAGACGGCGTGAACTACGTCGCGTCGCAGCTCGCCGAAGCCCTCTCGACGCATTCGCGCCGCGCGGCGGCGGCCGAGTACAGCGACCAGAAGCCTGGCGCTGGGTCTCCCCCGGCCAAACGGCGCTGATTCCGAAGCCCTCGCGCGAGGCCTCCGTGACCGCGAACGGGCGGTCGGCAGGTCGCGCGCGATTCGACACCTCCACGCCCCTCGGTGAACGACGGCGTGCCCTTGGAGCATCCCCTTCCTCAGGGGTGCCCGAGGGCACGGTCAGCGTGTCAGCGCGAGGTGAGCGGGCTCAGTGCCCTGCCCCGTCGACCTCTTCTTGAATCCACTGGCGCAGCGGCTCACGCTCCAGGTTGAGCTCGAAGCGACGTCCGTTGATGAAGATGGTCGGCGTGCCCTGAATTTGCAAGCGCTCGCCCTCGGTGCGCGAGGCCCGAATCTGCGCCTCGATCTCGGGTGACGCGAGGTCGGCGCGGAAGCGCGCCATGTCGAGCTCGAGTTCTGTGGCATAGCGCTCGATGTCGGCGGGCTCGAGGTGCTGCTGGTTCTCGAAGAGCTTGTAGTGCATCTCCCAGAAGCGATTCTGTCGGCCTGCGGCGAGGGCCGCGCGCGCCGCGGGCATGCCGTGAATGTGCCCGGTGAGCGGAAAGTTCATGTGCACGACGCGTACGCGGCCTTCGAAGTCGCGCTCGACCTGGCGCAAGATGGGCATCGCGTGGGCGCAGTGCGGACACTCGTAGTCGCTGAACTCGACCACCGTGACGGCGGCCATCGGGCTGCCATGCGAGGGCGCGCCGTCGATGCGTACCTGCTGCATCGCCTGCGGGCTATAGCGCGCGTGAATGAGGTCCGAGAGCTGGTCGCGCGCATAGCCGTCTTCGATGCGCTTCGCGAGAAAGCGCAGCGCGGGCAAGCACGCGCGGCACGCGAGGCGATCGCGCGCGCACACCGCGATCGAGTGCGGATCGCCGCAGGGCGAGAGCTCGTCGTTGGCGACCGCCCAGAACGTGTCGCGCTCGGTCGCGTTGAGGCTCGTGAGATCGACCCCCGCCACCTCGGTGACCCCTGCGCCCGACGGCGTGGCGGCCTCGCGCGACTGCGCCGCACCCGCATCGGCCTGCGGCGTGCGCGAACCGTTGTTGCGACAGCTCGCGCCGAGCCCGAGGGCGCCGAACACAAACACGAACGCGAACGTCAACCTCGAGCGCGACATGGCGGAGGCAGTACGACGCGCCGCGCGGCGGTGTCAAGGTTCACCACATCGCACGAGAACCGTTGCGGGCGCGGTCAATTCGAAGGGGCGCCGCCAGCGATCCAATCGGCGACGCGCGTGGTCTCGTCGTCGGTGAGCGCGGGGCCTTCGGGGGGCATGCGCGCTCCAATCACCGGCCCGTCACCGAGCACTTTGTAGACGAGATAGCTGTACTCCGGGAGACCCTGCCCGGCCGCGTTGCCCGGGTCGATGCGCGCCATGGCACCCCAGCGCGGATCGCCGGGCGCAAGGGCCGACGAAGACGGCGCCGGGCGCTCGCGTGCGGGCACACGGAGGGCCGTGCGAAGGATCGCGTCGGGCGACGAGAGGTCGAGCCCCAGCACGGGCTCTGCGCCGCCGTGACAGCCGGCGGTGGCGCAGCGCGCGGCGAGGAGCGGCGCGACATCGCGCGCGAGCGACGGGAGCGCCCGCGAAGGTGCAGCCACCATCGCGCCAGGCGCGAAGCGAAGCGTAAGCGGGTTGTCGAGGGCGGCGCCGTCCCACGCGCGGAGGCTCGCGGTGACGACGAGGTCGTATTGGAGGCTCGGACGGAGCGCGCGCATGTCGGGAACGAAGAGCACCCGGCGGCGAACCATGTCGTAACGAAAACCGCCGAAAACACCGAGCGCGCCGCTGCGAACGTACACCGTCGCATCGTTCACCGTGGAAGGTGCGAGGAGGCGGTTGAACGTAAGGGTGAGCGGCAGACCGATGGGGTGTGAGGCGACCCCGCCGTCGAGGGCGGCGGGCTCGGTCGTCACAACGTGGAGGGAGGGTCTCTGCGGGGGTTCAGAGTCGAGATCGCAGGCCGCGAAGAGCGCGGCCGCGAAGATCACGACTCGGCGTACTCGGCGATCTGCTCGCGGACCACCTGATCGGTGATGCCCTTCGGGATGAACGACTTCAGAACGTCGGCGAGCGAGAGCAGGAGGTCGTCGATGGACCCCTCTTGATTGAGCTTCTGCAACAGCACACGCGACTCGTGGCTGTCGTCCTTGCGAAGGAACTCCCTGACCTGCTCCAGGTCGATATCGCCCTGGAAATCGATGTAGATGTTCTCCAGCAGGTATCGAACAAGTTCCTTCACGACCGTGCTCCTTCAACCGTGTGCTGGGTCGCACGCGGAGCGGTCTCATAACGCCACCCCCCCGACCGGAGCAAGACGAAAGTGCCGCGTGACGCACGATCGACCGCGCGCACAGTGCCGTGATTCGTAGTGATTTCAGCGCAATGCAGGGTTTCGAAGGGGCGCCAGGGGCGCGGCACACACCGCGCGCAGACCGACGGAACGAAGACGCCGCGGGGGCCGCATGACGCGCCACGCTGCGGCGCTCGCTCACTCCTCCCACCAGGGGCGGGTGGTCG
>CAISKJ010001230.1 GCA_903885885.1 uncultured delta proteobacterium | reverse complement strand
TCCTCGAAGGGTCAGAACCGGTCCCTGTCGACGGGGGGCGCCCACGCCGCGTCCCACACGCGGGGCGCGGGGCGCGGGCCATCGACCTTGCGCACTACGGCGCGCGGGTCGTGGGTGTGGAGCGCGTGGTAGGCCGCCGCGAGGCCGCGGTTCACGTCGACCACGTCTTCGTTGAACTCGAGGTGCGTCGCGTTGGCGCGCGGCAATCGTTCGACGGCGTCGGCCGAGTCGACGATGGTGCCGTGGGGCACGTGCGTCCCGTCGGGGAGCTCGACGCCCACCACCACGGCGCCGATGCCGATGAAGCACCGCGACCCCACGATGGCGTCGTGCACCACGGCCTTGAAGCCCACGAAGGTCTCGTCGCCGATGTAGCAGGGCCCGTGCACGAGGGCGTCGTGCGCCATCGACACGTTGCGCCCCACGTACACCGCCCACTCCTCGGCCCCCACGCGCACGTGCTTGTTCTTGAGGGCGTGAATCACCACGCCGTCTTGAATGTTCGAGTTGGCGCCGATGAAGAAGGGCGTGCCCTCGTCGGCGCGCACCGAGCTCCCCGCGGCGATGTGCACGTGGTCGCCGAGCACCACGCGGCCGATCACCGAGGCCTGACGGTGCACGTACGCGGTCTTCGCCACCGCCGGACGCTCGCGAATCTGCGCGAGCCACTTGTGGTGCTCGGGCAGCTCGAGCTCCATGTTGGGCCGCCGCGCCTCGGCGCCCTCGACCCCGACGATGCCCCGGATGCCGCGCGCGCGGTTGTGCACCAGCGTGGCCTTCTCGGCGTCGGCGCGGCGGTGCACGAGGCGGTGCAGCGCGTGGAGCACCAGGCCGCCGATGAGGCCCGACATGAGGTGCCCGGTCACGGTGCCCGCGACGGTGACGGCGAAGGCCGCGGCCTCGATCTTCTCGTGGCGTACGAGCTTCACAAACTCGCCGGCCTCGACGAGGCGCCACCCCACCACGCACAAGAGCCCGCCGAGCGCGGCGAGCGGAACCTTCGCGATCGAGTGGCTGAGCAGCAGCACCGCCGCGGCGAGAAACACCGCGTGGAACAGCGCCGCCAGGCGCGTGCGCGCGCCGCTCTGCACGTTGACGCCCGAGCGCACGATCACGCCCGTGACGGGCATGCCCTGCATGAGACCGGTTACAAAGTTGGCGACGCCCTGGCCGAAGAGCTCGAGGTTGGGGTTGTGCGGCTTCGCGCCCTCGGTCATGCGGTCGATGGCGCGCGCGGAGAGCAGCGACTCGACGGCGGCGAGGAGCGCGAGCGGCAGCGTGGCGACGATGAGGTCGAGCCAGCGCTCGTCGGAGACCACGGGAAAGGTCGGGTGCGGAATGGTGGCCGTCACGGCGCCCACGCGCTCGACGTTCCAGTGCAGGTACGACGACACCGCGGTGATCACCGCGATGCTCACGATGGCCGCGGGGAAGCGCTTGAAGTGCTTGGTCGACGTGACGATAAAGGCCACGAAGAGCCCGCACATCGCGGCCACCCACGACACGTCGTGGAGCCATCGCGGGCGGTGCATCATCTGGGCGAGTTCGAAGACCCGATAGTCGAAGCCGAGCACCTCGGGAATCTGACTGTCGAGCAGCTTGATGCCGACGCCCGTGGTGAAGCCCGCGAGCACCGACTCGGGCACGTAGCGCCCCACGCGCCCGAGGAGCAGCATCGACATCAGCACCTGCGACACGCCGATGAGCAGGCACGCCGCGGCGACGCCCGTCGCGCCGAAGTCGTGCGCGAGCGCGAGCACCATGGTGTTGAGCGCCGCCGCGGGCCCCGTCACCTGAAAGCTCGCGCCGCCGAAGATGGCCGCGAGGCCGCCGCCGACGGCGCCCGCGATGAGCCCCGCCGCGGGCGGCAGCCCGCTCGCCACCGCGAGCGCCACGTTGAGCGGCAGCGCCACCGCGGCCACCGTGAGCCCCGCGAGGAGGTCGGACCCGAGCGCGGGGGCGCGGATCACCGACGCCCAGTTGCCACGCCAGTCGCGCGCCATCGCGGCCCACTCGCGCACGAAGTCGGCGCCGCCGTCGGCCCCACCCTCCGACCCCTTCGCCGCACCTCGGGAGGCTTGCATCAGCGCCCGCTGAGCAAGCGCTACGCCACGATGCCTCACCCCCCTCCAAACATGTGCAATTGCGCCGCCCCGCGGCTACGACAAGGCCTCGACGAGTGCGGCAAAAATGACCCCCGTGGCGTCACCGACCGCACCTGACGGATGCGATGTCCCGAAGCGGCGCCGGTCTGGTAGTACCGATGGACTGCCATGACGACGCGCCCACTGCACCTCGGCCGCGCCCGCGACCTCACGCTCGCACCTGCCACCGACGCGCCCTCGCGCCCCTGGGAGCTCGCGGCGCACCACCTCGTCACGCACGGCGTCTGCGTGGGCATGACGGGGAGCGGCAAAACGGGCCTGTGCGTGGTGCTCGTCGAAGAGGCGCTGCGCTCGCGGGTGCCGGTGCTCGTGCTCGACATCAAGGGCGACCTCGCCAACCTGCTGCTCACGTTTCCGAGCCTCGCGCCCGACGAGTTCAAGCCCTGGGTCGACGCCGACGCCGCGCGGCGCGCGGGCACCACCGTCGACGCCGCCGCGGCCGACGTCGCAAAGCGCTGGACCGACGGCCTCGCGCGCTGGGGCCTCGACGCCGACGACGTGCGCGACCTGCGCGCCTCGACGGCGTTTCGGGTGATCACCCCGGGCACCAACGCGGCCGAGCCGCTGCACGTTCTCTCGGCGCTCGAGGCCCCGTCGGGCCTCTGGAACGACGACGAGGAGGCCGCCCGCGCGTCGCTCTCGGCGGCCCTGTCGCTCCTCCTCCGCATGATCGACCACGAGGCCGACCCGTCGCGCAGCCGCGAGCACGTGCTCCTCGCGCTGCTCGCCGAGCGCCGCGTGCGCGCGGGTCAGCCGACGAACCTCGAGGCCCTCGTAGGCGACCTGCAGCGGCCGCCCATCGCGCGCGCCGGCGCGCTGCCCCTCGACGATTTTCTCCCGCCCGCGGGCCGCGCCGCGCTCGCGCAAGACCTCAACACACTCATCGCCTCGCCCACCTTCGCGACGTGGCGCCAGGGCGCCGCGCTCGACCCCGGCGCGTGGTTCGCGCCGCGCGAAGACGGCCGCACGCCCGCGGTGATCTTGTCCGTCGCGCACCTCGACGACGCCGAGCGCATGCTGGTGCTCTCGCTCGTGCTCGAGCAGCTCCTCGCGTGGGTGCGCTCGCTCCCGGGCACGAGCGACCTGCGCGCGCTGGTGCTCTTCGACGAGGTGTTCGGGTTCATTCCGCCGCACCCCGCGGCGCCCCCCACCAAGCGCCCGCTCATGGCCCTCATGAAGCAGGCGAGGGCCTTCGGCGTCGGCGTCGTGCTCGCCACGCAGAACCCCATGGACCTCGACTACAAGGCCCTCTCCAACGCGGGCGTGTGGTTCGTGGGCCGCCTGCAGACCGACGCCGACCGCGAGCGCGTGGTCGAGGGCCTCGCGGGCACCTCCACCGCGGGCAACGCCGTGCACGCCGACGGCCTCGGCGAGCTCTTGAAGTCCCTCCCCGGCCGCACCTTCTACGTCCGCAACGTGCACGACGCCGCGAGCCCGCCGCTCCTCGAGACCCGCTGGACGCTCTCGTGGCTCCGCGGCCCCCTCACCCGTCAAGAGCTGCGCCGCCTCGCGCGCCCCGCGGGTGCGCCCACCGCGCCCACGTCGCCCATCGCAACGCCCACGCCCGCGAACACCCAGCACGCCCCCGAGGCCCGCCCGGTCGCGCCCCCACGCGAGGTGCCCGCCACGCGCCTCGTCGAGAGCGCGTCGGCCCCCGCGGCCCCCGAGGGGTGGCGCACCCTGCACGCAGCCACGCCGCCCGGAGCGCCTCCGTCGACGTGGGTGTACCGCCCGTGGGTCGCGGCCACCATCGTGGCTCACGTGCGCGACGCCCGCCTCGGCGTGCAGGTAAACCGCGTGCTGCGCGCGATGGCGCCGCTCACCGACGACGGCCGCCCCGACACGATGAAGGGCCGCGTGTTCGACCCCGCGGCGTTCACGGCGGCGCCGCTGCCCGAGGGCCGCCACGCGCCGCTGCCCGACGCGCTCTTTCGCAAGAGCGGCCCCGCCAACGTGGAGCGCGCGCTGCGCGACGAGGTGTACCGCTCGCTCCAGGTCACGGTGCAGATTCACAAAGACCTCTCGCTCGTGGCCACGCCCGACGAGGCGCCGCAGGCCTTCGCCGCGCGCGTCGCCGCCGAGGCGCGCCGCCACGCGGCCGTCGCCGCGCAAGAGATCCCCACGCGCCACGCGCCGCGCATTCAGCACGCGACCGACGAGGTGACGCACGCGCGCGCGGCCCTCGCCGCGGTCGAGGCCAACCTCCCCACCGGAGGCGTGCTCGCCACGGGGGCGGCCCTGCTGCGCGGCGGCAAGCGCGCCCTCGCGCGCCTCGAGACGCAGCAGGATCGCATCGCGGTGCAGCTCACCCGCGCGCGCCGCGACCTCGCGAGCGCCGAGGCCACGCTGCGCGAGGCCGTCGCGCGAAGAGACGCCGAGCTCATCGAGCTCGAGCACGAGGCGCAGGCGGCCGTGAACGCCATCGAGTCGCGCGCCATCGCCACGAAGAAAGACGACATCGAGGTGACCGAGATCGCGGTCGCCTGGGTGCCCACGCCCTCCGCGTAGGCGCGCTCAGCGCCCGCCGCGAAGCACCTCGAGAAAGCCCCCGCCGTAGGTCTCGATGCGCGCGGGCCCGAGGCCCGTAATGCCCGCGAGCTCGGCCGCCGTGCGCGGCCTGCGCGCGGCCATCTCCTGCAGCGAGCGGTCGAAGGCCACCATGTACGCGGGAAAGCCCTTCTGGCGCGCGATCTCGTTGCGGTGCGCGCGCAGCCGTTCGAAGAGCGCGGCGTCGTACTCGAGCGCCGGCCGCGACGCCCCCACGGTGCCCGCGGCCCTGCCCGGTCGGTCTTTGCGCACCTCGCGCGGCAGCCGAAACCGCAGCGGGTCTTTGGAGCGCATGGCCTCCCACCCGTTGCGCGTGAGGAGCGGCACCGGATGATCGGTCGGCGTGAGGTCGACCCAGCCCGCCGCGATGGTGCCGCGCATGAGCGCCACCACCCACTCCTGCGAGCGGTTCTTCAACAGCCCGAAGGTCGAGAGCTTCGTGAAGCCGAAGCGCTCGGTGCGGGTGTTCGCGACGCCGCGCAGCATCTCGGCCACGGCCTGCACGCCCGCGCGCTGATCGACGCGCGCCACGCCCGCGAGCGCCATGCGCACCACCGTGCTCGTCTCGGCGCGCAGGGCCTCGTCGATCACGGTGTCGTCGAGCGACACGCAGATGTCGCAGTGCCCACAACCGCCGAGAATCTCTTGCTCGTCGCCGAAGTAGCGCAGCATGAAGTCGTGGCGGCACGTGCCCGCGTCGAGGTAGCGCAAGAGGTCGCGAAACATGCGCCACGCCTTGGCCGCCACCGCGGGGTCGGCGGGCACGCCGTCGGCCCCGAGCTGACACAGGCGCCGACGCAGCGCGATGTCGTTGCCCGCGCAGAGGAGCAGCCCGTGGGCCTCGGCGCCGTCGCGCCCCGCGCGCCCGACCTCCTGGTAGTACGACTCGATGCTGGCGGGCGGCTGGTGGTGCACCACCACACGAATGTCGGGGCGGTCGATGCCCATGCCGAAGGCGTTGGTGGCCACCAC
>CAISKJ010001229.1 GCA_903885885.1 uncultured delta proteobacterium | reverse complement strand
GGTTTGGCGTTTCAGGGCGAGGACGCGGCGATAGGAAACATCGATGCGGGCCTCGGTGAGGCGGCCGGACTCGACGCACGCGGCGAGGCTGACGAGGAGCGCGAGGCCGAAGGTGAGCCGAGGAAGTCTCATGGCGCGCGATGGTACCCGGAGACCGACGGGTGACAAGCCATCGCACGACGTTCTCGGCGCGTGTCAGAACGTGAGCGAGAGG
This sequence comes from uncultured delta proteobacterium, assembly GCA_903885885.1. Classification (GTDB taxonomy): domain Bacteria; phylum Myxococcota_A; class Polyangia; order Polyangiales; genus CAISKJ01. The sequence continues at coordinate 2,823 of CAISKJ010001229.1, read as the reverse complement.
TCGGCGCCGAGCGCCCCGGGGCCGAGGCGGGGCACGAAGACCACCCGCGGCCGCGCGACGGACCGCGGCGTGAGCGCGACCACGGTGGCGCCGATCGCGATGAGCCCCACCGCGGTGACGCCGAAGGCCCACGCCACGGTGCGCGAGCGCGCGTTGCGGTCGCACGCGTCGACGACCACCGCGAGGTCGGCGCCCGGCGAGACCCCGGCGCGCGCGAGGTCGCAGACCGTGCCCGTCGCGAGGGGGCGCTGCCCCTGGTCGTTGGGCGCGTTGACGCGGTTGTTGTAGGTGAGCCACTCGCGCAGCGAGCTCGCCGCGTCGTGCTGGCGCCACGTCTCGCTCCAGGCGAACGCGCTGGCCACGCCTGCGCCAACGCCGATGGCCACCGCGCCCCAGCCGAGCACCGTCTGCACCGGCAGGCGCGCCGCCGCGGCGACCCGCGGGTCGGGGCGCGCGCGCCGCGTCTGCGCCTCGGCGCTCGGGGCGAGCGCGATGCCCGTGAGGGCGAGCGTGAAGGCCAACTCCCTACGATTCATGAGATGGCGCCATCGTCGCGCGCCTCGACGCGCGGGTACAAGAACGTAACGGCGCGCGGGTACAGCGGCACCCAACGTGCGCGCAACTTCGCGCCGTGGTGTGAATTCGGTCACCGAAGCGGCGCCCTCGGCGACCGCGGTGCGCTTCACAAAGCCTTGTGAATGGCCTAGTTTCTCATCGGGAGTCATCGACATGGCCAATGATCTTTCGGTTGTTCGCTCACCAGCGACCGCCGCCTCGTACGACGTCGCGCTGGTTCAGCGTCAGTACGCGAAGCAGGGCGCCGACGAGCTTGCATCGAGCGCCATACACGTGGTCGACGGGGCGCGCGAGCCCTCGGCGAACGTGCGCGCGCGTGTGGAGGCGCCGCGCGAGCCCTCGGCGCAGAAGCAGCTCGAAGAGACGCTCGCGCAGATGAACAAGGCCGTGCAGCGCCTCGAGCCGCACCTCGAGTTCTCCTTCGCGACGGAGGACAACCGCCTCGTGGTGAAGCTCGTCGACGGCATCAAGAACGAGGTGCTGCGGCAGATGCCGCCCGAAGAGATGCTGTCGCTCTCGCGCCGCCTCGACGACCTGCGCGGGCTCCTCGTGCGCGAGATCGCCTGAGGGCGCCTACACGTCTTCGCGGCAGAGCACGAAGTAGTGATCGAGCGCGCGCTCGCCCTTGTAGGCCGCGCCGATGGACACGTGCTTGGACACGAGGCGCATGTAGTCGCGCGTGCCCTTGTACACGAACATCTGGAGGCCCTTCGAGTTGGGCACCACGGGGGGCCACGTGTCGGCCACGGGCCCGTCGGGCACCTCGTAGTAGTCGACCACGATGTCGCCGCGCGAGGCCCACACGGGGTTGTCGCGGGTGCTCCTGGCGACGAAGTACCCCGGCCCGATCCACGGGCGCGACGAGCCTTCGTTGAAGCCGAAGAGGCGCTTGTCGTCGCCGGTGGGGCGGCAGAAGCGCTTCTCGAACACGCGGAGGGCGCCGGGCAGGGGCAGGGTGTTCTTGCCGTGGTGGCGCACCTCCGTGCGGTCGGCGCGGTCGCTCGGCACGAAGTGCTCGAGCGAGATGGCGGGGGCCAGCGAGGCGCGCGTGTAGAGCGTGCGCTGGCGGGCCCGGTCGAGCGTGCGCGTGGCCGCGAGGCGCTCTTCGTGGGAGCGCGCGTCGAGCCAGGCGGCGATGTCGGCGATGCGGGTCGAGGGGTCGTCGAGCAGTGCGATGAGGCTCATCGTAGGTGGGCGCACGCTATCACGGACCGCGCCCGAGAAATCACCTGCGATCGTGACCCCACACGCGGCGCATGCGGCGCTCGAGGCGGCCGAAGAGCAGGTGGTCGGAGGCGAGGCCCAGCGCGATGATCACCGCCATCACCGCGAGCACCAGGGCCATGTCGTGGAGCTCCCTCCCGAACTCGAGCACCTGACCGAGGCCCCCGGAGACGAAGAGCAGCTCGCCCGCGAGGAGCGAGCGCCACGCGAAGGTCCACCCCAGGCGCGCGCCCGACAGCACACCGGGCAACGACGCGGGGAGGATCACGCGCCACCAGAGCGTGGCTCCGCGGGCCCCCATCGTGCGCGCGGCCCGCACCAGCAACGGGGGCACCGTGTTGACCGCCGACTCGGTGGCCACCGCGATGGAGAGCAGCGAGCCGAGCACCACCACGACCTGAATGGCCATCTCGTTGAGGCCGAACCACAGGAGCGCGAGGGGCAGCCAGCACACCGACGGAACCGCCTGCAGGCCCAGCACGAGGAGCCCGACGGTCTCCTTCACGAGCTTCACCCGGGCGAGGGCGCAGCCGAGCGCGACGCCCGCCACCAGCGACACGGTGTACCCCACCAGGAGCCGCGCCATGCTCTTCGCGACGGCCCGCGCCAGGAGCCCGCTCTTGAAGCCCGTGAAGAGCGCCGCGGCCACGTCGCCGGGGCCGGGGAACAGGTACGATTCTCCGAGCCTAGATGCCGTCGCCCATGCCGCGATGAGAATCGCGAGGAAGGCCATTCCCCGCAGGTGACCACGCATCGTCGAGCTCCTCCCGAATCACTTGTTCGATCTCGATCTTGAGCTCGCGCTCGACCACGCCCGAGAGCGACGCCACGTCGCGGTCGTTGGGCTCGCGGGGCCGCGCGAGGTGCACCGCGAGGTCGCGCTTCACCCGCCCCGGGCGCGTGCCCATGATGATGACACGGTCGCCCAGGCGCACGGCCTCGCGCACGTTGTGGGTCACGAACACCACCGTCTTGCCCGTCTCGACCCAGATGCGCTCGAGCTCGCCGTGGAGCACGTCGCGG
>CAISKJ010001228.1 GCA_903885885.1 uncultured delta proteobacterium | reverse complement strand
CCGGGTGAACGACTTCACCCGGTCGGGTAAACCGACGCCCTCACGCGACGGGCGTCGCGCGATCCGTCAGGGTGCCGTCGCCGAGCCCGCCGCCGCGTGCTCCCACGACGACGCTCGCCCCCGCCGCGCACGTGCCCATGCACCTGCGACTGCACGTTCCGCAGTTGGACGGATCCGACCGCAGGTCCACGCCGCTCGTGCCGCACCGGGTCTCGTCACCCTGAACAGGGCGCTGCGAAGTCCGCGGCCGTGTCCACCGCCCGGGCAACCCCTTCCGCTGCCGTCAGCGCCCACCGCCGGTGGCGGCCCGCCACCCCGTCGCCACCCCGTCGCCACCCCGATCCGCCACCCCCGTTTCTTCGATCACACTTCATTCAAGGCACTTCGCGCGATGGCACACGCCGTGGTCGCACCCCGCGCCACGATGAGCGCGAAGAAGACCGCGTGGCACCCGCCCTTCACGGGCCTGCTTCAAGAGCGATGTCCGCGCTGGGCGCGCGCGCGGGCTGAGGTACAGCTCACCACGGAGCCGCTGCGCGTCGACGACGTGATCGAGGTGTGGGCCGATCCCGCGCACGACCCCCCGAGACACGGGCACGACCCTGCGCGGTCTGTGGCGCTTCGTCGTGGTCGTGGCGCTCCTCGAATACAAGAGCGTCGTGTGGCCATTTCAGCGCGGCGATCTCTTTCGCCTCATCGCCTACGGCATGCTCTGGCTCTCGGATCATCAGCGGCGCGGGCAGCGGTCCGACGGCGATCGCACCGAACGCCTCGCGGTGCACGAGCTCACGCTGCTGCTCGCGGTTCCCTCGATCAACCTCGCGCTGCACGACGAGCTCGCTGAACTCGGCCTCACGCTCCCAACAGCGGCGAGCGGATACCACGTTGTCGAGGGCGCGCCCATCGCGCTCGTGGTGATCGACCTTGCGGCTGTGGCCGAGCGCGAAGACGACGACCTCCTGCGCATCTTCGCGGGGTTGCCGCTTCGTGACATCGAGACGAAGCGATGGTTGAATGAACACCGAGGCATCAAAGGCGACACCATGAGCACCCACGCCACGCCCGACCTCTTCGGCTACGACGAGCTCATCAGGAGGTTGCTCTCGAACTACACGCCCGAGCAACGCCTCGAGGGCCTCGCGCCCGAGCAGATCGCCGAGACGCTGGCGGCGCGCCCCGAGGCCGAGCAGGTGCTCGCGCTGCCCGACCGCCTGCTGCGCGCGCTCAGCGCCGACTACCTCGCCACGCTCCCTGCCGACGTGCAGGCGAAGGTACGCGCCCGCCTCGCGCGCTGACGCTTTACCCGCTCGGGTGAACGACTTCACCCGGTCGGGTAAACCGACGCCCTCACGCGACGGGCGTCGCGCCGAGCACGTACCGCAACTCGGGCGGCACGCGCGCTTCGGTCCCCTCGGGAATGACCGGCCGCACCGACGAGAGCGTGTGCCAGAAGAGCAGGTTCTTCGTCGCGTAGCGCGGGTCGCGGCAGAGCGCGCGCAGCGCCGCGAGGCCTTTGCCGCTGTAGGTGACCTCGCCGGGCTGGCCCGTGAGCAACTGCATCTGCGCGATGCCCTCGACGGCCGCGGCCGTGGGCTCGCCGTAGCCCGGGCCGATGGCGCCGTGAAAGAGCGTGAAGCGCGGCGTCACCGCGGCGAAGCGGGGCGCGTAGCGCGCGACGAGGCGGCGCGTCTTGCCGATGATGAAGTTCACGGTGAGGCGGTTGCACGCGGCGAGGGTGGCGATGCGCACGCCGACGACCTCGGTGCGCCAGCCGAGCCACGCGACGCCGAGCGCGAGGGCCGCGAGCGTGCCCGCGCTGCCCGTGGGCACCACGATCACGTCGGGGCGGGGCATCTGGTGGTCGCGCACCTGCGCGTCGAGCTCGAGCATCGCGTCGAGGTAGCCGAGGTTGGCGAGCGCCGACGAGGCGCCGGG
>CAISKJ010001227.1 GCA_903885885.1 uncultured delta proteobacterium | reverse complement strand
TCGCGGAAGGCGCCGAGGTCGTCGCCCGAGATGGCCGTCGAGATGCGGCCTGCGTCTTCTTCGGCCATCCCCTGGAGGTCCATGCCGAAGACGATCACGTTGGCGCCGTTCGCGAGCGCGCGGGCCGATGGGTCGCTGAAGATGTCGGCGCCCGAACCGAGGAGCCCGTGGCCGTACCCCGCGAGCCCCGCGGGGGCCGCGAGCGCGGTGGTCGGTACGAGCATCCAGAAGCGGTAGGTGCCCGTTCCGTTCTGGCGGAGGGCGCCGTCGGGGCCGAGGCTCATCGCCCCTTCGGGCCCCGCCGCGGTGAGGTAGAGCGGCACGGTGACCTCGCCCTCGATCTGCATCGCCACGCCGTCGCCGACGTCGCGTCGCACGTTGACGATGCGGTACGCGGGCCCCGTCGGCCCCGCCGCCGCGAGGGCTGCGTCGCGCATCTCGATCATGCGCCGGGTGCTGCTCTGGCGCGAGGCGACGGTGAAATCCCACGCGAGCTGGAGCCCCGCCCGCGGCACCCGCGCCCGCCCGAGGTCGTCGAAGATGCGTCGGTAGCGGGCGCGCATCGCCGCGTCGAGCTCGGCAGAACTGACGTCGTCGCGCAGCGCCGCGAAGGCGGGCGACGGCGGCACCGCGGCGCCCGCGGCGTCGCGCACATCACGGACGGCCACGACGTAGCGGTGACCGGGGACGAGCCCCGACGCGGGGCGGATCATGAGGGCGCGCTGCCCGGGGTCGCGCGCGGTGACGTCGATCTCGGCGAAGTGTGCGACGCGCTCGCCCGTCATCGCGTCGACGAGCATCGTGGGCGATCCGTCGGTGAGGGAGCGGGCCATCTCCTGGTGCGTCACGAGGCCCGTGGCCACGGCGTCGGGCAGGTGCGCGAGGAGCGTGGCCCCCGGCGAGAACCCGTCGAAATCGTCGAACCACCGGGGCGTCGCGCGCGGCAGCATCTCTTCGCGGAAGCGCACGCGCCGCCCCGTCGGCGACAGCGCGTCAGGCACCGTCCAGAAGTCGTTGGGAAACGGCAACCCGCACCGCGTCGGGGCCACCGGGTCACACGGCGGATCGCCGCGCGGGGCGTCGGCGGGCGCGACGTCGGCGTCGAGGGTCGCGACGTCGGACGCGGCGTCGACGGTCGCGAGATCAGCGGCCGCGTCGGCGGGCGCGGGGGCGGGCGTGCCGCTGCACGCGGCGAGCGCGGCGGCGACGAGGGCGAGGGCGTAGCGCATCGGGGCGCGATCTTCGGCCCGCGCCCGCGGAAGCGCAACGAGGGAGCTACAGGCCCGTGAAGCGCACGCGCGGCACCACGCGCAGGGGCGCGCCGTCGAGGGTCACGGTGAGGGCGGCCTCGCCCGGCACGGTGGGGGCGCGCAGGCTCCAGCGGAGGCGTCCGTCGCCGCGCGGTGGGGCCTCGAGGAGCGTCCCGGCGCCCGCGAGCGACACCGACGCGCGCGACGCGCCCACCGCCGCGGGATCGACCGTGACCTCGACGAGGGAGGCGCCGTCGGCGGGCGCGACGCGCGTCGAGAGCGCGACGGCGGCGGGCTCGACGACGGTGGTGTAGCGCCCCGCCACGAGGCCCGCGACGCGCTGACGGATCCCGCTCGGCCAGCGCACCTCGACGTCGGCCGCGTCGCGCGCGCCGAGGGAGAGCGTGAGCGACGGGTCGTGGGAGCCCGCGTAGGGCGCCTGAGCGCCGTAGTAGTGCGCCCGCCCATCGCCGACGAGGGTGACGCGCGCCCCCGTCGCGTCGGGCGCGCTCACGGTGCCCCGCAGGCGAAGCCCCGCCCAGCGGCCCCGCGGCGCGATGCGGTCGCGCAGGAGGACGGGGCCCTCCGAGGACATCACCAGGCACGCGCGGTCGGCGGCGCTCGAGAGGTCGCCGCACACCATCGCCCGAGCGTACACGTGCATGTCGATGCGGGCGGACCCCACCTCGGCGAAGGTGCCGTCGACGCGCGCGAGGTAGAGATCGACGGTGCCCGGCCTCGTGGGCGTGCCCGACTCGGAGAGGCGCAGCGCGAGGAGGTCGGTGGTGCCGTCGAGGTCGGCGTCGAAGGCCCAGGTGCCCCAGGCGGCGAGGTCGTCGAAGCCCTCGACCTCGGCCTGCCACGCGAGGTCGGGGAGCGCGCGCGCGCCGCCGCGCAGGAGCAGACTCCGCCCGCGGACGCCGGCGACGAAGTAGTCGATCGCGCCGTCGCCGTCGAAGTCGAGGGGCGCGACGGCCATCGGGTCGGCGCGCAGGAAGCGCGCGCTCACGGCGTCGTCGCGGACGAAGCGCCCCGTGGCCCCGTCGCCCCACGCGAACCACGCGCCGCCCGTGTCGACCGCGGCGAAGAAATCGCGCGCCCCGTCGCCGTCGGCGTCGTCGAAGAACGCGACGAAGGGCACGAGCCCGTCGGGGGCGGGATCGAGGGGCGTCGCGGCGAGGGCGCGCGCGGCGAAGCGCCCGTCGCCCGTCCCGATGAGCACGGCATAGGGGCGCGGCGTGGGCCCCGTGAGGCTCAGCGCGAGGTCGGTGACGCCGTCGAGGTCGACGTCGGTGGCGAGCAGGCCGGAGACGCCGCGGGCCTGCAGCGCGTCGAGGCCCGCGAGGCGCGCGCCCTCGCCGTGGGGCGCTGCGACGACGACGCCACCCTCGACGCGCTGGTGATCGGCGGAGACAGCACCAACGTGGCGCCGCGCGCGCTGGGACTCGAGCCACAGATGT
>CAISKJ010001226.1 GCA_903885885.1 uncultured delta proteobacterium | reverse complement strand
CAAGGGCTTCGTGAACCCGCTCACGCTCTGGATCTGGATCGGCGGCATCGTGCTCGTGTTCGGGGGTGATGACCGCGAGGTGGCCCGACGCCTCGAAGAGGCCGCGCGCGCGGTCGCGACGAAGCGCGCGCCCCTCGCGGCCAACGCGGCGGGCCTCGTGCTGCTCGCGCTCGGGGCGGGCGGCGTCGCGCTGCTCGCGCCCGGCGAGGCCCGCGCGCAGCAGAGGGAGCACATCGTGTCGGGGGGGATGCCCGTCGGCGTGGCGGAGAATTTCACCCCCGCGGAGCACCACCTCTTCGATCAGCTGTTGTGCATGTGCGGCGGGTGCCAGCGCCTCCCGCTCGGCACGTGTGCGTGCGACTTCGCCGAGCGGCAGCGCAACATGATGCGCGGACGCCTGGCGAGCGGCGAGGTCGAGGGCGCGATCATCAGCGACTACGTGACGCGCTATGGCCAGGAGGCGCTGTCGGTGCCGCCCGATCGAGGGCACAACAAGGCGCTCTACATCATGCCCGTGGCGGCCCTCGCGGCGGGCGCGGGGCTCGTGGTTTTTCTCGCGCGCAAGTGGGCCCGGCGTGTGCCCGCGGGCGCGGCGAAGACCGAGGCGGCGGCGCCCGACGCGAAGCCCGACACCACCTACGACGCGCGCATCGACGAGGAGCTTCGCGGTGACGACTGAACACATCGAAGGGCGCGACGAGCTCGCGCGACACGTCCCGTGGATCGGCGCCGCCGTGGTGGTGACCGTGGCGATCCCCGTGGGCATTCTGCGCGGCGCCCCGTCGGTGGTGCTGTGGCTCGCGTTCACGGCGCTCGCGAGCGCGGTGCTGCTCTTCTGGGAGGCGCTGCGCACGGCGCTCGACCCTACGTCGGCGGGCGACGCGACGGACATCGACGACGAGGGCGTTCCCGCCGAGCTCGAGACGCGCAAGAGGGCCGCGCTGCAGGCGCTGCGCGACATCGAGTTCGAGCGCTCCATCGGGCGCCTGAGCGAAGAAGACTTCAAGGCCCTCGAGGTGAAGTACCGCGACGAGGCGCGCGCCGCGATGCGCGCCATCGACGAGGGCCTGGGGCCGTGGCTCGCGCGCGCCGAGGCGCTGCTCGCGACGGTCGAGTCGCCCGCGGCGCCGTCGGCCGAGGGCGTCGCGGCGAAGGCCGACGCGCCGGCGCCGCGGCGCGAGGTGGTGTGCGCGAAGTGCGAGGCCACCAACGACGACGACGCCGTGTTCTGTAAGAAGTGCGGCACGCGCGTGGCTGCGGAGGTCTCCGATGCGTCGTGATCGTTGCGCGTACCTCTTCGCGGCTGCCCTCGCGCTCGCCGCGCCCGGGGCCGCTGCGCAGGACGCCGCGGTGCCCGAACCGCCGCGCGTCGCCGCGCCGGGGCCCGTCGATCCGACGGCGCCGATGCCGCCGGGGCACCCGCCCATCGACGGCGCGCCGCAGGGCGGCAACGGTGGCGACCCGCACGGCGCCATTCAGCGCGCGAACGTCGCCGAGAGCTTTGCGAACGAGGCGACGGAGCTCCCGCCGGGCGTTCTCGTGGTGCGCGTGGTGAACGCGCGGGGCGAGCCCATTCCCGAGGTGCGCGTGCGCGTTGGCTCGATGCGCGAGGGCGAGCCCGCCGGCGCGCAGGAGGTACGCACGGGCCCCGACGGCACCGCGCGCGTCGAGGGCCTCGAGGTGCGCGACGGGGTCGCCTACCGTCTGAGCACGGAGCACGAGGGGGCGCGCTTCGGGGCGCCGCCGTTTCAGCTCTCGCGCACGGCCGGGCAGATGGTGCAGATCGTACGGCACGAGGTCACCCACTCGCCGCGCGGCATTCTCATCTGGGACGCGCGCGCCGAGGTGCGCTTCAAGGACGACCGCGCCATCGTGGTGGTGCGCGCCAAGATCGTGAACCTCACGGCCATGGCGCTCGGCGGCGCGACGGCGCAGCCGATGACCTTCGTGCCCACCGACGGCCTGCGCTTCGGCATCCCGACGCCGCACACGGCCTTCGTGACCGAGCCCTCGATGGCGGACATGCGCCTCACGGAAGACAACGGCGCGGCGCTGTTTCGCGGCTCCGTGCCGCCCACCACGGGGGAGCCCCTCGAGGTGGTGTTTCAATACCAGGTGAAGCTCACGGGCGGCGACGTCGACTTCGACATGGCGATGCCGCTGCAGGTGGTGTCGGCCTCGGTGATCACCGAGGCGCCGCCGGGCCTCACGCTCTCGGTCGCGGGCATGCCCGCGGCGCAGCAGCAGGAGGGCGACGGGCAGCGCGTGCTCATGACGGGCATCGAGCGGCGCCCCGACGACCCGCCCATCGCGTCGCTGCGGGTGCACCTCGGGGGCATTCCCCGGGCCGCGGGGCCCGCGCGCACCGTGGCGGCGGCGGTGGCCGCGCTCATGACCCTCGCGACCCTCGCGTACGCGTTCGTGAAGCGCCGCGGCACCTACGCGAAGCGCTCGCGGGCGGTGGCCACGGCCGAGCGCGAGCGCGTGCTCGCCGAGATGGCCGAGCTCGCGCGCCTGCACCGCGAGGGCGAAGTCGGCCCGGTCACCTACGAGCGTCGTCGGCGCGAGCTGGCCCTGTGGCTCGCCTCGATCCTGCGCGAGCTCGAGGCGCCGAGCGTCGGCCCGGCGTAGTTGATTCCTCCGTGAAAATGAGGCACACGGGCGCTCCCGCCGCGGATCGTCCGCGGCCCATCACGGTTGCCGAGGTACGCGCGTGTTGCATGACTTTCTGGCGTTCATCAAACAGCTCGTAAGCATCGACGGGCTCACCGAGCTCACGCGCCAGTACGGCACGGTGATGTACTGGATCCTCATCGGAATCATCTTCGCCGAGACGGGTCTCGTCGTGACCCCGTTCCTCCCCGGCGACTCGCTGCTCTTCACTGCGGGCTTCGTGGCCAGCAGCACCGGGCAGCTCAACATCTTCGCCCTCGGCGGCGCCCTCATCGCCGCGGCCATCGTGGGCGACACGATCAACTATCACGTGGGCAAGGCCATCGGGCCCCGCGTGATGAAGAGCCAGGACTCGAAGATCTTCAACAAGGCGTACCTCGAGAAGACCCACGCCTACTTCGAGAAGTACGGTGGCAAGACGATCATCCTTGCGCGGTTTGTGCCTATCGTACGAACCTTCGCGCCCTTCGTCGCGGGCGCCGGCGCGATGAGCTACCCGAAGTTCATCACCTTCAACGTCGTCGGCGCCGTCGCATGGGTCGTTGCGATGATGGGCGCGGGCGTCGTCTTCGGCGGTATGGCCGTCGTGCAGCGCCACTTCGAGAAGGTGGTCATTCTCATCGTCGTCGTGTCTGTCATGCCGATGGCCATCGAGTGGTGGAAGGCGCGGAAGCAGCCCTCTGAGCCCGCGGTCTGACGCGACGGGGCGCGCCGGCGACCTCGCGCGCGTCCTCCCGCTCGCCGCGCTCGCGCAGCTTGTGTGCGCGTGGGCGCTCGGCGGGCGCCTGCACCCCGACGAGACGCACCAGTACCTCGAGGTCGCGCACCGCTTCGTGTGGGGCTACGGCGCGCGCGCCCACGAGTGGCACTCGGGCATGCGCAACGTCGTCGCACCGGGCGCGATCGCGGCTGTCTTCGCGCTCGCGCGGGCCCTCGGCGTAGACGATCCGCGCGCCTACGTCGGCCTCGTGCATGTCGTGGTGGGCGCCCTCTCGCTCGTCGTGGTGGCCTGCGCGTACGACCTCGTGGCGCGCGTCGACCGGGGCCGCGCGCGCACCGTCGCGCTGGTGCTCGCGCTGTGGCTCCCGTGGAGCAACCTCGCGTTTCGCACGCTCGGCGAGACCTTCTCGGTGATCACCCTCATGGTGGCGCTGCGCGCGTGGGAGCGCCCTGCGCGCGGTGATCTCGCGGTGGGCGCGTGGCTCGCGCTGGGCTTCGTGTTCCGCTACCCCGCGGGTGTGTTCCTGGTGCCCTTCGCGGCGTCGTACGCGCTGCGTCGCGACGCCCGGGGGCTCGCGCGCTGGGGCCTCGGCGTCGCGCTCGTGGTCGCCGCGCTGGGCGTTGCGGATCACCTCGCGTGGGGGCGTCCGTGGCACTCGGTGCTCGCCTACGCCGACTTCAACCTCGTGCGCGACCGCGCGCGCATCGACTACGGGTCGCGACCGGCGTGGTTCTACGGCGCGTGCCTCGTGGGGCTGGCGCCCTTCGCGCTGCTCGCCGCGGCGGCGCGCGGTGCGACGTGGCGACGCGGGGGAATGCCCCTCGCGACGGCGCTCACCTACCTCGCGGTGATGTCGGCGCTCGCTCACAAAGAGCCGCGCTTCTTTCTCACCGTCGTGCCCGTGCTGGTGACGGCCGCGGGGCTCGTCGCGCCGCCATGGAGCGCGCGCGCGTCGCGGGCCCTCGTGGCGGTGTGCGCGCTGCACGCGGCGGCGGCGCTCGCGGTGTACCTCCGCGACGACGTGTGCGAGGGCGACGCCGTGCGCGCCATGCAGTGGGTCGGTCGGCAGCCCGTCGTCGACGCGGTGGCGATCGTGGGCGTGTCACACCCGGGGTGCGTGTACCTGCACCGCGACGTGCCGGTGTTCGCCAACGGGCGCGCCGATGTGGTGCGCGGGCTCGACGCGCTCGATCGGCGGTGGCGCGTCGCGCCGGGGCGCGCGTACTACGCGGTGGTGCACGAGGGCGCGGCGCTCGACGGGGTGCGCGCCCGCGGGTGGCGCGTCGTGCGCCGCGTGGGCAACGTGGCGGTGTGCCTGCGCGGTCAGTGAGCGTCGTCGCCCGACGGGGCAGCGGGCGGCGCGTCGGCGGTGTACTCGATCGCGGTGCCCACCATGCGGCGGCGCGCCTGCGAGACGTGCGTGGTGATGTCGATGAGCGCGTCGGCGTTGGCCTCGCAGCCGCCCTGGAGGAGCTGCTCGCGGCACTGCTCTTCTTTCGCCTCGCGGCACTCGGCGGTGACCACCGCGAAGGCCACGTGCGCGCGGTCGGGGCCGTGGTCGGCATAGGTCGGGAGCGACGCGGCGACGCAGGCCTCGGCGCGCGGCGCGCGGCGCACGTCCATCGTGCGGACGCGGTGCGACGCGGGCAGGCAACCCATCGCGACGAGCGAAGAGAGGAGGAGCACCGCACACACCGATCGGAGGTCACGCATCGCGCGGCGATGGTGCGTCGGAGCGACGCTCCGTTGCAACCCTCATCGCGGGCGCCGAATGCTGCGGCGTTGCGACGGGGATCCGAAACGGGCATAAGACTCGGGACGCCATGACGCAGGTCGGGTCCACCCCGCAGAGCCCCGTCGACGGACGGTACCTCCTCGACGCCGCGCTCGAACGCTGGGGCGTCGGTGAGTCGTGGCAGGCGCGCGACAAGAACTTTCGCAACCGCCCGGTGGTGATCGAGTTCCTGCCCGCCGAGCTCGCGGAGCTTGCGCTCGAGCACTCCCACGAGCTGCGCGTGCAGCGGGCGCTCAAGCACCCGAGCGTGCTGCCGGTGATCAACCAGGGCGTGCACCAGGGCCGCGCGTGGGTGGCCTTCGACGGCTTCGAGGGCGTCGCGCTCGCGGCCTTCATCGAAGAGCAGCGCCGCGCGAAGGCGCAGGTCGACCTCGCCACCGCGCGCGACCTCTTCGACAAGGTGCTCGACGGCGTGAGCGCCGCGCACGAGGCGCCCACCGCGGTGCTCCACGGCTGTCTGTCGTCGCGCAGCGTGATCGTGAAGCCCGGCGCGGCCCTCAAGGTGTTCGACTTCGCGCTGGGGCCCTTCGCGGCGGCCGACGTGCTGGGGCCGTCGCGAGCGCCCGAGCTCGCGCGCGGCGGCGAGGCCCCCTCCATCGCGAGCGACGTGTACTCGCTCGGTGTGCTCCTCGCCGAGCTGCTCATGCCGCAGAACGTAGGCGACGCGCGCAAGGCCCTCGAGTCGCTCCTCGCGGCGATGCTCCGCGACGGCGGCGCGCAGGCCGGTCGCATGCAGCGCGCCGACGCGCCGCCCGCGGTGTGGGAGGCTGTCGCGCGGGCCACGCGCCGCGAGCCCGCCGCCCGGTGGGACGACGTCGCGACGATGCGCAAGGCCCTCGACGCCGCGTGGTCGTCGGCGCCCCTCGCGGCGCCCGCACCGATGCCGTCGACGCACCTGCGGCCGCCCACGGTGGCCATGCCCGCGGTGCAGCGGCAGCCCGTCGCGCCCGTCGCGAGCCCGCTCCCCGCCGCTGCTTTTTCGAATCCACTGCCGCCGGTGCAGCCGCACTTCGCGCCCGCTCAGCCTGCGTTTACGGCGCCCGCGCCCTACGCGGCCCCGCAGCCCCCGGTGCCCTCGTCGGCGTGGGATTCGACGCCCGTGTCGCCCGACGCGTGGGCCACGGTGAAGCCCGCGGGCCGCGCGCAGATGAACGCCGCGCTCCTCTCGGCGTGGGACTCTCCCGCGCAGATGCCCCCGGCCGCATCGCACGCCTCGGCGTGGGACGCGGGCTCGGCCACGCCGAGCTGGGAGCCGCCGCCGTCGTACGCGCCGCCGATGCCCGTGCCCGCGCCGCGGGCGGGCGTTCGCGCCGCGGTCGACGACGACTGGGAAGACGAGACGCGCGCCTCCGCCGAGCCCCCGCTGCGCGCCGACCAACCGTCGGCCGTCGCGCCCGCCGCGAACGCCCTCCAGACGAAGCTCGCGACGCTCGACCGGCAGGAGTCGACGATGGCGCTCGACCTCGACTCGCTGGCGCTCGCGGCTGGACTCTCCGCGCAGGGGGCGCCCGCGCCGGTGCCCTCGCAGCGGGTGTCGGCCGACGACTGGCGCGAGGCCCCGGGGATGCTCAACACCGGGGGCGCGCTCGACGCCGACGACGACGAGATCGACGGCCTCGAGCCCGGCAGCCGCACGCAGGTGGCGCAGCCTCCGGGCCCGGTGCTCGAGACGATGGAGACGCTGCGCCCGATGAAGCGCCCCACGGGCGTCGAACCGTTTCTGCCGCGCGCGCCGGGCGGCGGGCCCGTCGACGCCGAGTCGACCTTCGTGACCTCGGGGCCCCTCGTGGCCGAGGTCGTGAAGCGTCCGCCCACGATGGCCCCGCGCATGCCGCAGCACGCGCCCGTCGGCATGGCGCTCCCGCCCGTGAGCGAGCGCACCATGGCCATCGACACGGCGGCGCCGCTGATCGCGCCCACGCTCCAGGCGCCCATGGCGATGCACGGGCAGGCGCGCCCTCGGGCCCCGGCGCCCTTTCAGCCGCCCCCCGCGGCGACGCCCTCGAAGACGCCCATCGTCGTCGCCGTGGCGCTCGCGCTCGTGCTCATCGGGCTCGCGCTCGCGGTCGTCGCCCTGCGGCGATGAACCATCTTTCACTGTGTTTTTGTGCGTGGGCGCCCCTAGGGTCGGCCCCATGCACCGGTCGACCGTCACACTCGCGGCGCTGATTCTTCTCTCCGCCTGCCGCGGCGAGGCGCCCGCCGTCGTGCGCGCCGAGCCGACGGT
>CAISKJ010001225.1 GCA_903885885.1 uncultured delta proteobacterium | reverse complement strand
CCCACGATGCTCCTGCAGCTCGCGAGCGCGCTGCCGATGATCGCGCCGGGCGCCCTCGAGCGCTGCTGCGAGGTGGCCGACACCATCCGCGCGGCGGTGTGGGTCGAGGCGCAGCGCACCACCCTGTCGTCGGACGTTCCGCGCGCCGAGTCGGGTCGCCCGAAGGCCGCCGACGGCGTGTGGCGCGACGTGGTCACCGAGGCCCTGCGCGACCTCTACGCCGACGACACCGAGCTCGCGCGCGCCCTCGTGGGCTTCGCCGACGCGCTCTCGCAGTTTACCCTCGCGTCGGGGCCGCGGCCCAACCTCGAGGCCCTGTGCCTCGCCCTCGCGCGCTCGGCCGAGCGGCTCCACACGGCGCTCGAAGACCCGGTGCGCGCGCTGCACCCCGCGGCCGACGACGAGGACTTCACCACGGAGAACGCGCCGCGCGTGGCGGCCCTCGTGGCGCGCGCCATTCGCGTGCGCGACCTCTCGTCGCTGGGCGTGTGGTTCGGCTCGCTGGGCCCGGTGACGTCGGCGCTCGTCGAGGCCGCGGTGACCTCCGCGGTGCGCCGCACGCCGCCGCCGCCGCCCGCGAAGAAGAAGCAGGGCCCGCAGGTGATCGAGGGCTACGAGCTCGTGCGCCCGCTCGGCGAAGGGGGCGTCGGCACCGTGTGGCTCGTGCGCAAGCCCGGCGCCGATCGCTTCTTCGTGCTCAAGGTGCCCAAGGCCGACGCGCTCGCCGACGCCAACGAGAAGGAGCGCGCGGCCATCCTCGCGTCCTTCGTCGACGAGGCGCGCGCGCTCGCGGGGCTCTACCACCCGCACGTCGCGAACATCATCGACCGCGGGGTCTCCAACGGCTCGCCGTACCTCGTGCTCGAGTACCTCATCGGCGCCGACCTCAAGCAGTACGCGGGGGCGCGGCTCATGTCGCTCTTCGAGCTGCGCCAGGTGGTGCCCGAGACCTGCGCGGGCCTCGCGGCGCTCCACACCGCGGGCCTCGTGCACCGCGACGTGAAGCCCGCCAACCTCTGGCTCCGCCTCCCCCTCCAGGGCGGCGAGGGCTTCGACCCGGCGAAGCACCGCGACCCGGCCCGCACGCCGCCGCTCTCCACCGTGGTCATCGACTTCGGCATGGTGCGCGCGATGCGCGTGTCGCAAGAGGCCGTCGGGCGCTTCGTGGCCGGCACGCCGGGCTACATCGCCCCCGAGCAGGTGCTCGACCCGATGGAGCTCGACGGCCGCGCCGACGTCTACGCGCTCGCGGGCACCATCTACAACGTGCTCACGGGGCGCACCTTCTTCGACGAGGTGTCGTCGATGCGCGACCGCATCCTCGCCCACATGCAGCGCGACCCCTTCGAAGACGCCGACCGCGTGCGGGCCTTCCCCGGCGCGCTCACCCGCCTCCTGCGCGAGGGTACCGCGCGCAACCCCGCCGACCGCCCGCAGCCCCTCGAGTTCGGTCGCGAGTTCGCGAAGCTGTTCACGTAGCCCTCGCGCCGATTGAAGCGCGCTTCAACTTCGCGGCCCCGTTCCGTCACCCCCCCTTCACGCGTCCGTTCTCCGCGCGATCTGCGATACCTTCGCGCCGAGGAGTCACCCCACCGATGGCCGGCGCCCCCCACAAGCCCACCAACCCCTTCGCAACGCTGTCGGCGCTGCGCGACGCGCTG
>CAISKJ010001224.1 GCA_903885885.1 uncultured delta proteobacterium | reverse complement strand
GGCGCGGTCGGCCGAAGAAGTTCGTTCCGCCGCCGCCGCCGAGGCACCCCTACCTCGTGGCGCGCGAGGCCCTCGACGCCCTCGCCCGCAGCGATCTCCTCACGCGCGGACACACCAAAGACTACTACGACGCCATCTCCGACGTGGTGCGACGCTACCTGGGCGGCGTGCGCGGCTTCGACGCCATCGAGATGACCTCCGACGAGGTGCTCGCGCAGGTGCGTCGCGCGCCCCTCGCGGGCGTCACCTTCGTCGAGATCGAGCGCCTCTTGCAGGAGTGCGACCTCGTGAAGTTCGCGGGTTACGTGCCCTCGCACGAAGAGTCTGACGAGATCCTCAAGGCCGCGCAGTCGATCGTCGAGCGCGGCCGCCCGGTGGTGCTCCCCGCGCAGGGAACGACCCCCGCCGGAGGTGCCCCGTGACGCCGCGCACGCCCCTCGGCGCCTCGGTGCGCCGCGCGCAGCAGAAGCCTCCGCGGAAGGTCATCCGGCGCATGTCGCCGGTGCTGAGCACCGCGCTCCTCGCGGCGATCCTCGTCGCGCTCCTCGCGGTGGTGGCCTTCGGGTGGGTGTGGGCGCAGGGCTGGCAGGTGCAGCTCAAGTGGCCCCTCGCGCTCTTGTCATTGCCCCTCGCGGGCCTCGTGTGGGTGGGCGCGCGCTTCCTCTACCGCCCGCTCGGAGCCTCACCGGGCGAGTCCGCCGCGCGGCTCTACGTCTCGCAGGGCGCGGCCCTCGCGTCGGCGCCGCGCACGCTCGCCACGCGGCTCGTGCAGCTGCCCGCGGCGCTGCGCGTCGTGGCCATCGTGTTGGTCGCCGTGGCCCTGGCGCGCCCGCAGCGCATCGACGCGCCCGACGAGCTCGAGCTGTCGGGCATCGACATCGTGCTGTCGATCGACCTGTCGGGCTCGATGCGCGCGGCCGACCTGCAGCCCACGCGCATTCAGGCGGCGAAAGACGTCGTGGCGGAGTTCATCCGTCGGCGCCGCAGCGACCGCATCGGGCTCGTGGTGTTCGGCCGCGAGGCCTACACCGTGGTGCCTCCTACGCTCGATTACACCGTGCTCCAGCGCATGGTCGATCAGCTGAGCCTCGAGCTCATCGACGGCGGCGGCACGGCCATCGGCGACGGGCTCGGCACCGCGCTCAACCGACTGCGCCGCAGCGACGCGCGCAGCAAGGTGGTGGTGCTCCTCACCGACGGCGCCAACAACGCGGGCCACGTCGACCCGCGCGAGGCCGCGCAGCTCGCGGTGGCCCTGCGCTGCAAGGTGTACACGATCCTCGTGGGCCAGTCCGACGAGGCGCCGGTGCAGGCGGGCGTCGACCTTCGGGGCCAGCCGGTGTTTCAGACGCAGCACTTCCCGGTCGATCCCGCGCTGCTCGAAGAGATCGCGCGGCTCACGGGCGCCGAGTTCTTTCGCGCGGCCGATCGGGCCACCCTCGAGCGCAGCTTTCATCGCATTCTCGACCAGCTCGAGCGCAGCAAGATCGCCGACGCCGGCGTGCGCTACGGCGAGCTGTATTCACCCATCGCCATCGCGGCGCTGCTCGCGCTCGTGCTCGAGGCGATGCTGTCGGCCACGCGCCTGCGGAGGTTCCCGTGAGGCTCGGCGAACCGTTGTGGCTCCTCTTCGCGCTGCTCGCGGCGCTGCCGCTCATGGGGGGTTCCATGGCGTGGGCCGCGTGGTCGCGGCGCCGCGCGATGCTGCGCTTCGGCGACCTCGGGCTCGTGCAGCGCCTCCGCGATGGCTCGCCCGCGGGCTGGCGCGCGGCCCGCGCGGCGATGGTGCTCGCGGCCGTGGCGCTGCTCGCCGTGGCGGGCACGCGGCCGCAGCACGGATCGCGCACCGAGGTGGTGTCGCGCCGGGGCATCGACGTGGTCGTGTGCCTCGACGTGTCGAAGTCGATGCTCGCGCGCGATGTTCAGCCCTCGCGCATCGAGCGCGCGAAGGCCGAGCTCGTGCGCCTGCTCGAGGAGGAGCCCGGCGACCGCGTCGGGGTGGTTCTCTTCGCGGGCGAGACGATGGAGTACCCGCTCACCACCGACCACGAGGCGGCGCTGCGCTTCTTCCGCGACGCGCACCCGTGGGAGTTTCCGGTGCAGGGCACGTCGGTGGGCCGCGCGCTCGTGGCAGCGCGTGACATTCTCCGTCGCGACCCGCTGGCGGCGCGGCGCTCCAAGGTGATTCTGCTCATCACCGACGGAGAAGACCTCGAGGGTGACCCCGTGGCGGCGGCGCGCGAGGCCGCGGGCGACGGCATCCAGGTGTACATCGACGCGATCGGGAGCGCGGCCCCGGAGCCCATCCCCGCGTACACGAGCGACGGTCGCATGGCGGGCTACGAGCGCGACTCGCGCGGCGAGGTGAAGCAGACGCAGTTCACCCCCGAGATGGAGCAACAATTGCGGGCCGTGGCCACCGAGGGGCACGGCGCATACTTTCGTCCGCGGCAGGGCGAGGTGGGCATCGACGCGGTGCGACGCCAGCTCGCGCGGCTCCGTCGCGCCGAGCTCGCCGAGACGCAGAAGACCCTCTACGAAGAGCTCGTGCTGCCGGTGCTGATCCCCGCGTTCATCCTGCTGGTGGTCGCGTCGGTGCTGGTGCCCGAGCGACTGCGCCGCAAGGGAGGTGCGCCGTGAGCCGCAGGAGCGCGCGCAAGACCGCGTGGCGTCCTCCGCCGTGGGTGCTCCCCGCGGTGGTGGGCGTCGGGTTGGCGGGCCTCACCGCGTGGGCGTGGGAGCCGCGCGACACGATGGAGCCCCACGTGGCCGAAGGGAACCGCGCCTTCGCGCAGCGCGACTGGCCCGGCGCGCTCACGCACTACGAGGGCGCCCCGGGCAACGGCGTGCGCAACGCGGGCGTGTACATGAACCGCGGCCTCGCGCGCTTTCGCATCGCGGCCCCTCCCGGCGACGGCGGCGTGCTGCCCGAGCTCGAGCCCGACGCGGGGCTGCCCGAGGCGTGGCAGCGCGCGCAAGACGAGATGCGCAGCACGGCGCGCGGATACACGGGCGTAACGCCCGAAGACATCGAGGCCACCCTGCGCGCGCGGGCCTCGTACAACCTGGCCAACACGTACTTCGCGCAGCACCTGTGGCAGAGCGCGATCGACGCGTACAAAGAGGCCCTGCGGCTCCACCCCGGCGACCTCGACGCCGCGTGGAACCTCGAGATCGCCCGGCGTCGCAAGGACGACGAAGACCACCCCGACGCGGGCCCCGACGCCTCGCAAGACGCATCGCAAGACGCGTCGCAAGACGGCTCGTCGGGCGACGGCGGACAGCAGGGCGACGGCGGACAGCGGGGCGACGGCGGGCAGCAGGGCGACGGCGGGCAACCGCAGCAGCCCGACGCGGGGCAACCGCAGCAGCCCGACGCGGGCAACGACCGCGACGGCGGCGGCAACAACGACAACGACGCGGGCGCGCCGCCCCCCAGTCAGGGCGACGCGGGCGCACCGCCGCCGATGTCGCTCGCGCCCCTCGACCAGCTCGAGCGCAACGCGCAAGACCTCCAGCAGATGCTCTTGCGAAGGCGCGCCGCGCAGAACCCGCGCTCGCCCGACGACGAGCGGTGAGGCCTCCGGTGCGACGATCCAGCGCGCTCGCAGCGGTGTCGGCACTGGCGCTCGTGGCGCTCGCGGCCGAGGCGCGCGCGGTGGTGCGGGTCACGCTCGAGACGTCGCCGCCGCAGCCCGTGGCGGGGCAGCCGTTTCACCTCGTGTACACGCTGCAGGTGCAGAACGACAGCATGGCGCAGGCCACGCAGCTGCAGTTTCCGGGGCTCACCGTGCTCGCCAACGCGGCGCCGCCCAGCACCGCCAACATGATGATCGGCGGCTTCGGCGGTATGGGCATGTTCACCGTGCAATCGAGCGCGGAGTACATCCTCGTGGCCCCGAGCGCGGGGCGGTTCACCGTGCGCGGCGCCGGCGCCGTCAACCCGCAGACGGGCCGCACCAGCGCGCAGCTCGCGCCCTACGTCATCACCGTGCAGCGCGCCGGCGCAGCGGGCACGGCGCAGCCCGCGCAGCCCGCGCAGCCCATGATGCAGGGGTTCCCACCGGGGATGTTCCCGCCGGGGATGTTTCCCCCCGGCATGATGGCGCCCGATCCACAGCCGCAGGCGCCGCCGGTGACGGTCAACGACCCCGACGCGCCCCCAACGGGCGAGATCGGCAG
Source organism: uncultured delta proteobacterium (assembly GCA_903885885.1). GTDB lineage: Bacteria > Myxococcota_A > Polyangia > Polyangiales > CAISKJ01. The sequence continues at coordinate 9,574 of CAISKJ010001224.1, read as the reverse complement.
CGCGCAGTACAACCCCGCCGGCTTCGTGCGCCTCGCCGTCGACAACGCCACGCCCTACGTGGGCCAGCAGACCACGCTGCGCATCTGGCTCTACGTGCCCGCCACCGAGGTCGGCTGCGAGTTGCTCCGCGAGCCTCAACTCACGGGCTTCTGGAACGAGCAGCTCATCGACCGCAGCCAGATCCGCTGCGCGCGCCAGTGGTTCACGCAGGTGGTAGGTGGACGAACAATGTCCGCGGGCCTCGTGCGCAAGATCGCGCTCTACCCAACGCGCGCGGGTCGGCAGGAGATCGGCGCCCCCGAGGTGATCGGCGAGTACATCGAGGGCGACGGCTTCTTCGGTCAGCGCAGGCAGTTCAACGCGCGCGGCCCCGCGCTGGTGCTCGACGTGCGAGAGCCTCCGACGGCGGGTCGACCGCAGGGCTACGTGCCGGGCCTCCTGGGGCCGCTGCGCATCACCGCGGACCTCGACCGCATGTCGGTCGCCACGGGCGAGACGGTGACGCTGCGCCTCCGGGCCGAGGGCAACGGATACCTCGGCGCCGTCGGCCTCCCGACCCCGCCGCGCGTCGAGGGCGTGCGCATGCACCCGGGCGCGTCGCACCACGAGGTGGATCACAGCGACGAGCGCAACGTACGCGGCGTGCTCACCGCCGAGTACCTGCTCGTGCCCGAGCGCCCCGGCACGCACGCGCTGGGCACGCTCGTGGTGCCCTGGTTCGACCCGAGCGACGAGCGCTACCACACCACCACGGTGCCGCTGCCGTCGCTCGTCGCGGCGGGCGCGGCCCTCACGCGCGACGCCGACGAGACGCGCGAAGACCCCACCGTGGCGCTCGATCCCTTCGAAGTCTCTCCCACCATCGAGGCGCACCGACCGTTCTTTACGTCGGGCGCGCGCGTGTGGGGCGCCGTCGCGCTGCCTCCCTTCGCGCTCGCGCTGGCGGGGCTCGCGCGGGCCCTCCGCCGATGGCGCGAGCGGCGCCTCTCCGCGCGCGACGACGCGCAGCGCAACGACCCGCTGTCGCTCATGCGCCAGGCCGACGACGCGCTCGCCGCGGGCCACGACGCGAAGGCCGCCGACCTCGCGGGCCGCGCGCTCGAGCGGGCCCGCAAGGAGTTCGGCGCCCCCGCCACCGACGCCGCCCGCGACGCCGCGCGCGAGGCGCAGGCCGCGTGCGACACCCTGCGCTTCGGCGGCAGCGGCGCCGCCCGCGACGCCGTCGAGAAGGTGCGCGCCGCCGTGCGCGCGATGGAGAGCGGACCGTGAAGCGACTCGCCCGCACGCTCACCCTCGCGATGACGCTCGCGGTCACCGAGTCGTACGCGGTGTCGTCGCGCGAGCTCGTGGCGCGCGCGGTGGCGGCGCAGGCCTCGGGCGACCTCGCAACGGCCGCGCGCTCGCTCGAGGAGCTCGTCGCCGCGGGCCTCGACTCGACCGACGTGCTCTACGACCTGGGCACCGTGTACACGCGGGCAGAGCGCTACGGCGAGGCCGTGTGGTGCTTCGAACGGGTGCTCCTGCGCGCGCCCGGACACCTCGCCGCGCGGCGCAACCTCCGCGCCACGCGCGTGCGCCTCGCGCGCCGCGACGCCGCGCGCACGGGGCGGGCGGTGGTCGAGACGCAGCCCTCGCTCGCGGTGCAGATCGGCGAGCTCATGCCCCTGCGATACTCGGTGCCGTTGGTGATGTTCGCCGAGATCGCGGTGATCGCGCTGTGGTTCGCGCGTCGACGCAGCGCCACCGAGCTCAGGCGCGTGGGGGCCACAGCGGGCGTCGCGCTCTCGCTGCTCGCGGGCGCGACGGGCGTCGGGCTCGTGGCCGCGCGGCGCGCCCGGCCTCCCTCCGCGATCGTGCTGCACGGCGGGCTGCGCCTGTTGCAGTCGCCGCGCGTCGATGGCATTCCCGACGCAGCCGTGCGCGAGGGCGAGCGCGTCGAGCTCACGCGCCGCGAGGGCGGCTTCGCTCGCGTTCGCGCGGTGGGTGGGAGCGTCGGGTGGCTCCCCTCGCGCGAGCTCGGCGCGCTCACAGAGTAGAGCGCCGTCGGGGAGGTGCGCGCGTGGGCGTACCGTGTTAGAGCCCCGGCCCTATGGAGCGTTGGCTGGCCGCGTTGGAGCGGCGCTTCGGGCGATATCTCCCCGGCAACCTCACGTACTGGCTCGTGGGCCTCATGGGCGCGACCTTCGTGATGGAGATGGTGGCGCCGGGCTTCAGCGACGTGCTGATGCTCTACCCCGAGATGGTGATGCGCGGCCAGGTGTGGCGGCTCTTCACGTACCTCGTGCTGCCGCCCTCGTCGTCGCCGATCTTCGTCATCTTCGCGCTCTGGTGGCTCTACCGCATGGGCACCACGCTCGAGGCGCAGTGGGGCCCGGCGAAGTACGTCGCGTGGTGGGTCGTGGGCATGCTGTGCACCACGGCCTTCTCGTTCGGGTTTCACCTCCCCGCGACCAACGGCTACCTGCTCATGGCGCTGTTTCTCGCGTACGCCACGCTCTACCCCGAAGAGCGCATCCTGGTGTTCTTCATCATCCCGGTGGCCATCAAGTGGCTCGCGCTGCTCGACGCGATCGGGCTGCTCTACCTCGTGGGCACGCTGCCGGGCTTGCAGCGGCTCATGCCCCTCGTCGCGGTGGGCAACTACCTCTTGTTCTTCACGCCCACGCTCGCGGGGCTGCTCCGAGGCTTCGTGCGACGCGGCGCGCGCACGGGGGCCGGGCAGCGGTTTCGCGCGGCGGCGCCGGGCAGGCACGTGCGCCGCTGCGCCACCTGCGGCGTCACCGACGAAGACCCCTCGGTCGACATCCGCGTGTGCTCCTGCGCGAAGTGCGGCAAGCCCACCGAGTTCTGCCTCCCGCACGCGCGCAACCACTGACCTCTGTGTCGCGCACCGTGCCCCTTCGGCACGCACCGCGCGGCGCGCTCCCTGCGAACCATCGCTGCGCGTGCAGCGGGCTTCTCGCGCGGCGCGGCGCAACGGTGGTACGTTCGTTGTAGAGAGGTGCCCTCGTGCTGCAGAAGGGAAGCGTTCTCGGCGGACAGTACGAACTCGTCGATCGGCTCGGCGAGGGGGGCATGGGCTCCGTGTGGGTGGCCCGCAACGTCGCGCTCGGCGGCGCCGAGGTGGCCCTCAAGGTGATGCACCCCAACCTCGTCGACGACGGGGGCTCCGTCGCGCGCTTTCGCAACGAGGCGAAGATCGCCGCGAGCATCGGGCATCGCAACATCGTGCGGGTGTTCGCGTTCGGTGAGTCCGACGACGCCGCGCCCTTCATGGTGATGGAGCGCCTCGTCGGCGAGAGCCTGGGCGACCGCCTCGAGCGCGAAGGGGCGCTCGCACCGCGCGAGGCCGTCGAGATCACCTGCGTGGTGCTCGAGGCCCTCGCGGCCGCGCACGCGAAGGAGATCCTCCACCGCGACCTCAAGCCCGAGAACATCTTCCTCGCCGTCGAGGGCGACGGCATCGTGCCCAAGATCCTCGATTTCGGCGTTTCGAAGATCCTCGGCGACGACGCGCGGCGCACCCGCATGACGCGCACCGGGGCCATTATTGGCACGCCCGCGTACATGTCTCCCGAGCAGGTGATGGGCACCCCCGTCGACCTTCGCAGCGACGTGTGGGCGATGGGGGTGATTCTCTACGAGCTCCTCACGGGGCACCTTCCCTTCGACGCGCCCAACTACAACGCCGTGCTCGTTCGCATCGCAACGAGCGAGCACGAGCCCATCACCACGCACCTTCCCGCCATCGACCCCGCCCTCGCGGGCATCGTCGATCGGGCGATGGCGCGCAAGCCCTCGGCGCGCTTCGCCTCGGCGGTGCAGATGCGCGAGATGCTCGAGGCGTGGCTCCGCGGCGAGGTCGCGGCGCCTGCTGCCCCCGCACGACGCCCGGCCACCGACCCGAGCCGTTACACCCCGATGGCCTTCGAGCAGTCAGACACGCTGCCGGGCAACACCCTCGCGCCGACGCAGCGCGGCCCCGCGCGCATGGTGGTCACGGGCCTCGTCGCCACCCTGTGCCTCGCGGGCGCCATGGTGGCGTGGAACCCCTTCACGCGCCTCGCGCCGCGCGCCACCACGCTGCCGCAGCACCTCGTGACGCATGAGCAGGCGACGCTGCACATCGGGGCGCTCCCCTACGGCGCGCACGTGTACGTCGACGGCGCGCCCGTGATGCTCCCCACGCAGGTGTCGTCGGGCGCGAGCCACAGCGTGCGGGTGTCGGTCGATGGGTATCGCGACTGGATGCAGGTGGTGCAAGACCCCATCGGCGAGGTGACCCTGGCGTACGCGGGCGAGCGCGTACCGGCCGCGCCGCTCCCCGTGGTCGACGCGGGTGTCGCGGCGCCGGTCGCGCGGCACGGGGCGCACGAGCCCTCGCATGCAGGGTCGACGCGCCCGCGCGCGATGCCGCAAGCGGGCGCACGCCAGGGCGGTGCGCCCAACGGGTTGTTGGGCACCGACCAGCCGTACTGAGAGAGTCTGAGAGAGGGAGAGAGACGGACGGGGAGCGCGATCAGCGCCTCGCGGAGGAGGCGCGTGCCGCTCAGGGGTGGTTGCTGGAGAGCTCGGTGATGTGGAGCACGCCGGAGATGTTGGCGCCCGCCTGGTAGCTGCCCACCCACACGTCGTACTGGCCCGTGCGCGCCGCGGCGATGTCGACGGTCGGGTTGGTGCCGCCGTTCGAATCGTCGTTGCAGTGCCACTGGCCGTCGGCGCCGTTGATCACGAGCGTCGTGTCGCCGCCAGCGGTCACGTAGAAGCGGAGGAAGCCCGGGGCCGAGGCCGTGTAGTTGAGAATGAAGTCGGGGCGCTGCGTGACGAAGCCGGCGCAGCCGGGGCCGAGGTTCATGCCGGCCACGCCGAGGGAGCCGCCCGAGGTGACGTTGATGTTGGTGGGGTCCGGCACGAAGCCACGGCGGAGGGCGCGGCGACCGGAGATGGCCTGGTTGCCTCCGATGGTGAGCTGGCCCTGCGCGACGACCGTCGAGGCGTAGCCCGACACAGCGAGGGCACCGAGCAGACCGAGCACTCCCATCATCTTGGACGACTTCATGAACATTCTCCTGTTAGGCGGTGGCGAGAACCGAGGCGGCGCTCATACGGAGGTCGACGTGTGGGTTTGAACACCAGCGCGCTGACCCCAACGCGGGGCCCGAGACGTAACTCCACTCCGGGCTTATTCATAGTTGAAAACGATTTTCTGAGCGGCTCACTCGCGGGTCGTGTCCGGGGCGCGGACTGCGATACAAAAGCGGCCGTAGGCGACGGAAGGAACACGCGCATGACGAGCAGCGATCGCGTCCGGGTGGTGATCGAAGACGACCGAACGAGCCTGTCCCCCGAGGGGCTCCGGCGGGCCTTCCTCGACCACGTGAACTTTTCGCAGGGCAAGCTCCCCCACATGGCCACGGCCCACGATCGGTACGTGAGCCTGGCCCTCGCCGTGCGCGACCGCCTGGTGCGCCGCTGGTCGGCCACGCAGGAGGAGTACTACCGCACCGACCCGAAGCGCGTGTACTACCTCTCGGCCGAGTTTCTGCTCGGGCGCGCGCTGCGCAACAACCTCTTGAACACGGGCATCTACGAGGAGATGGCGCGGGTGCTCGCGGAGCTCGGCCTCGACCTCGGCGAGATGATCGAGCGCGAGCCCGAGCCGGGCCTCGGCAACGGCGGCCTCGGGCGCCTCGCGGCGTGCTTCCTCGACTCGCTGGCCACGATGGGATACCCCGCGTACGGCTACGGGATCCGGTACGAGTTCGGCATCTTTGAGCAGCGCATCGAGGGCGGGCAGCAGGTCGAGCACCCCGACGAGTGGCTGAAGTTCGGCAACCCGTGGGAGCTCATTCGCCCCGAGTACACGGTGCCCGTGCGCTTCTACGGCCGCAGCGAGGAGTACCGCGACGACCAGGGCCGCTGGCGCCACCGCTGGGTCGAGGGCACGCAGGTGATCGGCGTGCCGTACGACACGCCCATCGCGGGCTACGGCACCAACACGGTGAACACCCTGCGGCTGTGGCAGGCGCGGGCGAGCTCGGAGTTCGACCTCGATACGTTCAACCGCGGCGACTACGTGCGAGCCGTCGAGGAGAAGAACGCGACGGAGACCATCTCGAAGGTGCTCTACCCCAGCGACAGCACGTGGGCGGGCCGCGAGCTTCGCCTGCGGCAGCAGTACTTCTTCGTCGCGTGCGCCATCGCCGACATCGTGCGGCGGTACCGCGCCGCGCACGACACCTTCGAGGCCTTCGCCAACAAGGTGGCCATTCAGCTCAACGACACGCACCCCGCGGTGGCCGTCGCCGAGCTCATGCGCGTGCTCATGGACGACCACTGCCTCGGGTGGGACGAGGCCTGGGACATCACCGTTCGCACCTGCGGGTACACCAACCACACGCTGCTCGCCGAGGCCCTCGAGCGCTGGCCCGTGTCGCTCTTCGAGAAGCTCCTCCCGCGGCACCTGCAGATCATCTACGAGATCAACGCGCGGCACCTGCGCGTGGTGATGAACCGCTGGCCCGGCGACCACGCCCGCACGTGGCGCATGTCAATCATCGAGGAGAGCGGCGACCGCCAGGTGCGCATGGCCATGCTGGCCACGGTGGGCTCGCACAAGGTCAACGGCGTGGCCGCGCTGCACTCCGAGCTCCTCAAGCGCGACGTGCTCCACGATTTTAATGAGCTTACGCCCGAGAAGTTCACCAACAAGACCAACGGCGTGACCCCGCGGCGCTGGGTGCTGTCGTGCAATCAGGGTCTCTCGGGGCTGCTCACCGAGTGCCTCGGCGACGGCTGGGCCACCGACCTCGACCGCCTCGAGGGGCTCCCCCGCTTCGCCGACGACGCCTCGTTCCGCGAGCGCTTCGCGGCCGTGAAGCGCGACAACAAGCGCATGCTCGCCGCGCGCATTCGGCGCGACTACGGCCTCTCGGTGGACCCCGCCTCGCTCTTCGACGTGCAGATCAAGCGCATCCACGAGTACAAGCGCCAGCTCCTCAACGCGCTGCACGTGGTCGGCATGTACCTCCGGGCCAAGCGCGACCCGCGGTCGTTCACGGTGCCCCGCACGGTGCTCTTCGGCGGCAAGGCCGCGCCGTCGTACACCACCGCGAAGCTCATCATTCGCTTTATCAACTCGCTCGCCGAGGTGATCAACGGCGACCCGCAGGTGCCGAACCTCAAGGTGCTCTTTCTGCCCAACTACAGCGTGTCGATGGCCGAGCGCGTGATCCCCGCGGCCGACCTCTCGGAGCAAATTTCGACCGCCGGCAAGGAGGCCTCGGGCACGGGCAACATGAAGTTCGCCCTCAACGGCGCGCTCACCATCGGCACCCTCGACGGCGCCAACATCGAGATTCGCGACGCCGTCGGGGCCGAGAACTTCTTTCTCTTCGGGCTCACCGCCGAAGAGGTGAAGGACGCGCAGCGCAGGGGCTACAACCCGCGCGCGCACTACGAGCAGAACGCCGAGCTGCGCGAGGTGCTCGACCTCATCGCCGCGGGGTATTTCTCCGTCGGCGACCCGGGGATGTTCCGCCCCCTCGTCGACTCGCTCCTCGAGCACGACCCGTACATGGTGCTGGCGGACTATGGCGCCTACGCCGAGGCCCAGCGCCGCGTCGAGGCCGCGTGGTGCGACGACGAGCAGTGGACCCGCAAGGCCATTCAGAACGTGTCACACATGGGCACCTTCTCGTCGGATCGCACCATCCGCGAGTATGCGCGCGAGATCTGGAACGTGACGCCCGTGCACATCGAGCTCGACGCCTACACGGGCTGACGCCCGCGTTGAAGAGACGCGGACCCCACCTCGTCTGTGACTCCCGAGCGACGGGGGCCCTCCGGAGGATCGTGACGCCACGACCGCTCCGCGCCCCCCCCGCGCGTCGCGTGAGGAGTCAGCCATGAAGCACGGCACCCGTTGGATCGCACTCTCGATGCTCGTGATCGCCTACGGCCGCAGCGCCTCGCCGCAGGTTCGCACCCGCGTGCGCGCCCCGACGATCACCGCGCTGCGCCCCTCGATGTCTGCGATCGCTGTGGTGGCGCCCTCGCCCCTCGCGTGCAGCGACCCCGGCGTGCAGACCTGCGGCCTCGGCGTGTGCGCCGTCACCGTCGCGCGCTGCCAGAACAGCCGCGCCGTCGCCTGTGCGCCCGACATGAACCGCCGCGTGCCCGAGACCTGCGACGGTCTCGACAACGACTGCGACGGCGTCGTCGACAACGCGCCCGCCTCCCGCGTCGCCCGCAGCGCGTGCCCTTCGGCCGTCGCGTGCGAGGCCGTGCGCGCCGTCGCGCTCACCGCCGGCGTCACCGACTGGCGCCTCGCGCCCGCGTCGGGCCGCACCTGCGCGCCCCCCTTCGCAGCGGGCGCATCGAGCCATGAGCTCCACGTGGTGACCGTCGCCGCGCGCACCGCCGTGGCGCTCTCGACCGCGCAGGGAGGGCTCAGCCTCTTCGCGCCCAACGGAGCGCCCGCGCTCGTCACCGTCGATGGGCTGTGCGCGCCGGGCACGCGCACGGGCGCGGCGATCCTCGAGCCGGGCACCTACGTGCTCCGCGCGACGGGCGACGGCGCCGGCGCGCGAAGTGTTCACGTCGAGGCCGTGGTGGTTCCGGCGCGCGCGGCGGCCCCGGTCACCGCCGCCTCGGCGCGCGTCACGATGAGCACGGCCACCGCCGAAGAGGCTCCCTTCGACTGCCGCGCGAGCGAAGGCGTCGACGTGCGCGTGCTTGTATGCCCGCGCGGCGCCAGCGCTGTGCTGTCGTCTCCGCGGGGCTTCCTCGCGTCGGTGGAGGGCGCCGCGGGCGGCCGCACCTGCTACCCGGTGTCGTCGCAGCGCGCGCACACGGCTCCGCTGCCCGCGGGCTCGCTCGCGGTGGTGCGCGCGTGGCCGAGCGGCGCCGAGCGAGGCCCGGCCTTCGTCGATTTTCTGTAGCCCGCGCCCCCCGTCAGCGGGGCGCGTGAATGGCCTGCGACACGGCCTCGAAGAAGCTCTGGCGAAAGCGCGCCGTCATGGGGCCCGCCGTGCGAAACAGCACGCGGCCCTCGCGGCTGAGCACCAGCACGTGGCTCTGCCCGGGGCGAAACCGGTACGCGCGCCCCATGTCGCCCGTCCAATCGATCATGATCTCGTAGCCCTGCTGCCGCGCGATGTCGACGACGGCGTCGCGCGCGTAGCCCTTCGCGGGCCAGAAGTTGTACGAGCTGAGGTTCGCCACGGGCACCAGCGACACGTCGCGCGTGAGGTCTTCGGTGCGCGCGTGGTCGGCGAGCTCGCGCTTGAGGGTGTCGTTCTGCTGGTTCGAATCACGGTCTTCGTAGAGAATGATCACCACGCGGCCGAGGTAGTCGCGCAGCCTGCGGGTGGCGCCCGCGGTGCTCTCGAGGGAGAAGTCGGGCGCGCGCGGGAGGCCCACCGCCGTGGCCACCGAGGGGGCCACCGAGGGAGCCTGCGAGGGGGTTGGCGAGGGCGGGTCGCCCGCGGCGCGCGAGGTCGCGAGGCACAGCGCGAGCGCGAGGGTGCGTCGGGTCATGGGGGTGAATCTCTCAGAGGCTCGCGGCGGTGT
>CAISKJ010001223.1 GCA_903885885.1 uncultured delta proteobacterium | reverse complement strand
GCGCGCCGTCGCCGCGCCCCCCGGCGGCCGCCTCTCGACGCTCGTCTTCGAACGCCTCGGGGCGCACTTCGCGGTGGCCCCCGAGGCGCTGCGCGCGGGGCTGTTTCCGTCGTAGCGGGCGGTCGCGTGGTGTACCCTCCGCGGCCCTCCGACGGAGTACTCGAATGGCGATTGTGAGACCGTTCTGCGCGCTGCGCCCCGCCGCCGACAAGGCCCCCGCCGTGGCGGCGCCCCCCTACGACGTGATCAACACCCGCGAGGCCGCCGCGCTCGCCGCGGGCAACGCCGACAGCTTTCTGCACGTGTCGCGGCCCGAGATCGACCTCCCGTCGGGCACCGACGAGCACGCCCCCGCCGTGTACGCCCGCGCCGCCGCGAACCTCGCCGACCTGTGCGCCCGCGGCGTGCTCGCGCGCGACCCGTCGCCGCGGCTCTACGCCTACGCGCAGCGCATGGGCGCGCACCGGCAGGTGGGCGTGGCGGGCTGCGTCTCCGTCGACGAGTACGAGCGCGACGTGATTCGCAAGCACGAGAAGACGCGCGCCGACAAAGAAGACGATCGCACGCGCCACATCGACGCGCTCGCGGCCCACGACGAGCCGGTGTTTCTCGCGTACCGCGCGGCGCCCGCCATCGACGCGATCGTGGCCCGCGCCACCGCGGCCGCGCCCGACTACGATTTCGTCTCCGCCGACGGCGTGCAGCACACGCTCTGGGCCCTCACCGACGACGACACGCGCGCCCTCGTCGCGGAGTTCGCCGATGTGCCCACGCTCTACGTCGCCGACGGCCACCACCGGAGCGCCGCGGCGACGCGCGTCCACGCGCTGCGGGCGGGCACACCGGGCGAGCACGACGTGTTCCTCGCGGTGCTCTTCCCCGACGCGCAGCTGCGCATCATGGCGTACAACCGCCTCGTGCGCGACCGCGCGGGGCGCTCGGCGGAGGCCCTGCTCGCGGCCCTCGGCGCCGTGCTCGACCTCGCGCCCACCGACGACCCGGTGCCCCCCGCGCCGCGGAGCCTGTGCGTCTTCGTGGGCGGTCGCTGGTACCTCGGCCGCGCGCGCGACAGCGTCGCGCACGGCGGCGACCCGGTGGCCTCCCTCGACGTGTCGCTCGTGCAAGACCGCGTGCTCGCGCCCGTGTTCGGCATCGACGATCCGCGGCGCGACCCCGACATCGATTTCGTGGGCGGCATCCGCGGCACGGCAGAGCTCGAGCGCCGCGTGGCCTCCGAGGGCTGGTCGCTCGCGATCTCGATGCACCCCACGGCCATCGAAGAACTCCTCGCGGTGAGCGACGCGGGGCGCCTCATGCCGCCGAAGAGCACGTGGTTCGAGCCCAAGCTGCGCAGCGGGCTCTTCGTGCACCTGTTCTGAGCGCGAGTGGTTGCGCCCGAAGGCGTTCCAGAGGTATTTGCCGCAGCGTTCGGCGGCGCGTGAGGGTAGAGGTGCCGCCGCGTGTCTCTACGGTTTTGTTGAGAGGGTGTGACCCATGTCGATGAAGCGCACGAAGAAGGCGACGAACAGCAAAGGCTCGGCGGGCGAAGGCTCGCTCGGGTTCAACCCGCCGCCCACGGGGCTCCCCAACCTCGAAGAGGTCCTCGCCGACAAGGCCGACGGCGATTTCGTCGCCTACGCGCCCGCGCGCACCTTCAACCGCGGCGACCTCGTAAACCACGCGCGCTTCGGCAAGGGCTACGTGGTGGGCACCGACACCTCGCGCGCCGAGATCCTCTTCGCCGAAGGGCTCAAGAAGCTCGCGCACGGCACCACCTGAGCGGTCACTCCTTGGGGCGCGCGATCGTCCCCGTCTTCGCCTTCACGGCCCGCGCGTAGTCGCCCGGCGCCAGCACGATCTGCGTCCCCCGCACGCCCGCCGACACCGCGATCACCGCGAACCCCAGCGCCGACGCGTCGAGGTACACGGGGTAGTCTTTCTTGCACGCGAGCGCCGTCACGCCGCCGCGGATGTAGCCCGTGAGGGGCTGCACCTCTTTGAGGGCCACCGTGTCGACCTTGCGGTCGCCCGTGAGCTTCGCGAGGGCCTTCAGATCGAGCGCCATGTCGCCGGGAACCACCGCGAGGCACACCCCGTTGCGGTCGCCCTTCGCGACGAGCGTCTTGAACACCTGCGCCGCGGGCATGCCCACCTTGGCGGCCACCGCCTCGGCCTCGAGGTGATCGGGGTCGACCTCGTACTCGCGCAGCGCGTACTTCACGCCCAGCTGGTCGAGGGCGCGCGCGGCGTTGGTCTTCATCGCACCACCCCGTCGGCGTCGGGCGCGCGAAACGCGTCGTCGCCGCCGCGCGGAACGTGCTCCATCCAGCGCGCCCCCGACGTCATCACCAGGGGCCACACGAGGGCCTCCATGCGCGGGTTGAGCTCCTCGCCGGTGACCGTGAAGCTCGGGCGCACCGTGACGGGCTCGGGCTGCGCGCCGTCGAGGCCCACCGTCACGGGCACGTCGAGGACCTCGCCCGGCGCCGCCCCCGTGAGGCGCACCGAG
>CAISKJ010001222.1 GCA_903885885.1 uncultured delta proteobacterium | reverse complement strand
TGGCGGGCCTCGGCACGCTGCCCGAGAGCCCCGGCGAGGTCGTGGCGCACGACGAGGTGAGCGTCGACGTGCTGGTGGTGGGCGCCGGCAGCGCGGGCTGCGCCGCGGCCGACACGCTCGCCGCGCGCGGCCTCTCGGTGCTCCTCGTCGACGAGGAGACCGCCGCGGGTGGGAGCCGCCTCGATCGCGTCGACGACGCGGGGCCCTTCCCCTCGCCCGCGAGCGCGGTGCGGGCGATGCGCGAGGCGAGCGCGGTGGCCACCTACGCCAACGGTACGCTGGTGCTGCGCGCGGGGGCCATCACCGTCGTGAACGCCCGCGCGCGCCTCTTCGCCACGGGCACGCACGACCTCGTCGGGAGCTTCGCGCGCAACGACCTTCCGGGCATCTTCACGGCGCGGGCCTTCTCGAAGGCGCTTTGCCACGGGGTTCTGCTCGGCGAGCGCGTGGCGATCGTGGGGGCGAGCGCGTGGGCCGCGGCGCTTCATGAAGCGCTTCGCGAAGCCAAGGTGCGCGTCGAGTGGGCGCCCGAGGCGGAGCTCGTCGAGGCCCGCGGGGCGCGCGCGGTCCACGGCGCCGTGGTGCGCGAGGGCGGCGGTGCCCGGTCGATCAAGTGCGACGCGCTCGTGACGGCGGCGGAGCCCGTGGCGGCCTACGAGCTCGCGGGCCAGGCGGGCGCGGGCCTCGCGTGGGACGACGCGCGCCAGTGCTTCGCGCCGCGCAGCGACGACGACGGGGCCACGGCGGCGGCGGGCGTCTACGTGGCGGGCTCGGTGCGCGGGCGCTTCGCGAGCCACGCGGATCGGGCGGCCGATGGGGTGCGTGTTGCTGAGCGTATCGCGCGCGACCTCGGAGGTGCGCCGTGACGGCCAAGGTGCTCCTGTGCAGGTGCGAAGACGTGACCCTCGACGAGGTCGAAGAGGCCATCGCGAAGGGGCATCGCGACCTCGAGTCGGTGAAGCGCTACACGGGCTTCGGCACCGGGTGGTGCCAGGGCAAGCAGTGCGTCAACCTCTGCGCGCGGGTGCTCTACGCGCGCACGGGCGAGGCGCCGACGCTGCCCTTCACGCCGCGGCCGCCGTTTCACCCCGTGCCCCTCGGCGCGCTGGCCTCGCTCGCGCAAGACAGCGAGGACGACGATGCGTAGCCGCGCGAAGGTGGTGATCATCGGCGCGGGCATCATGGGGCTCGCGACCGCGTGGCACCTCGCGAAGCGCGGCGTCACCGACGTGCTCGTCGTCGACCGGAGCTACCTCTGCGGCGGCGCGAGCGGGCGCAACGGCGGCGGCGTGCGCGCGCAGTTCTCCACCGAGACCAACATTCGCCTCATGCGCGAGAGCATCGCCATCTGCCGTGATTTTGCGGCCGAGATGGGCATCAACGTGTGGTTTCGCCAGGGCGGCTACCTCTTTCTGTCGCGCTCGCAGAAGCGCGCGCAGGCCCTCGAAGAGAGCGTGGCGCTGCAGAACCGCTGCGGGCTGCCCACGCGCGTGCTCGAGCCCTGGGAGGCGCAGCGCATCGTGCCCGAGCTGTCGGTCGAGGGCGTGGTGCGCGCGAGCTTCAACCCCGACGACGGCGTGGTGTTTCCGTGGCCC
>CAISKJ010001221.1 GCA_903885885.1 uncultured delta proteobacterium | reverse complement strand
TCGCCGTGTCGGCCAGGGTCCGCGCCGCCGCGGGGGTCGCGCCCGGCACGTAGAACCACGCCTCGGCCCCGCGCAGCATGTCCGCGTAGATCCACTGCCGACTCGTGTCAGCGCTGACGTTCACCTGCACCGCGGGAAGGCTCGACGCCGAGAGCGGCGTCTCCCACGGCGCCGGGCCCGCATCGGGCACGACGGGCACATCGGGCACGACGGGCACATCGGGCGCATCCACCGTGACGTCGGGCGTGGCGACGGTGACATCGGGCGCGTCGTCTGTCGCGTCCTGCGTGTCGACGGTGACGTCGGCGACATCGGCGACGTCGATCGCGACGTCGGACGCGTCGTCTACCGTGGCGTCGGTGACGTCGGCGACATCGGCGACGTCGATCGCGACGTCGGGCGCGTCGTCTACCGTGGCGTCGGTGACGTCCACGACGTCGGGCGTGGCGTCCGTTGCGTCGGGCGCATCGACGATGACCTCGCCGGCGTCGACGAGGGCGTCGCTCGCTTCGAGGGCCGCGTCGCCGCGTACCACCGAGGTGCCCACGCAGCCGTGCAGCGCCGCGATCATGAGGAGAACCGTGTGAACTCGTGCGAGCGTGATCGTGCGCATCCATCGCCTCGGCGCTGTGTGAGTCGCCGCCCGGGCCCAGGACCCACACTGCGAAGCTTCGTTGCTGCGGGGCGGCGGCGCCCCAGCATCGTCGCTCTTCGCGATGCAGCGCAACACCCTCGTGCGTGCCCTCGATGGGCGCCCCTTCAGCGCAGCACGGTGTAGAGGTGCCCGAGGCCGAGCTGGCCGTCGTTGAGCTCGAGTTCGTGCGCGCTACGCGGGCGGTGTCTTCTTCGCGCGGGGCTTCTTCGGCGCGGGCGCCTCGGCGGTGGTGCGAAACAGCGTGTCGAAGAGCCCCGCGGCGCCGTCGTCGTCGGCCGACCTCGCGCCGCGCTTGAGCACCGAGAACGCCGTCTCCCACGGCTGCGTGAGGGCGTCGCGGCGGGTGCGCGCGGTCGTCACCGCGCCTTCGAGCTTGCCGATGGGCGCGAGCGCGTCGACCACCGACTTCGCGGCGCGCTCGGCCTCTTTGCATGCCGCGGCGACGGCGGGCGTGAGGCCCTTGCGCTTGCGCACCTTCGCCGTGAGCTTCACGAGCGCCGCGGCCTCGTCGCCGTAGCCCATGACCTTCATGCGCGAGGGCACCACCGGGCTCAGGCCCTTGAAGGGGTTTACGCGAGGAAGCCCGATGCTCACGAGCACGTTGGCGAGCGCGTCGACGCGGTCGTCTTGATCGACGTCGGCCTCGGCCACCTTCTGCTGCGCGGCGCGGAGCTTCTCCTCGGCGGCGCCGAGGGCCTCGTCGGCCGCGCGCAGCGCGCCGTGGGCCTTGCGAAAGCGCGCGAGCTTCGCCGCGATGGGCTTCGTGTCCGCGGTCTCCGCGGCGGTGAGCACGGCGTCGCCGCCCTCCAGGCGTGCCGTGTGTGTCTTCGCAACAAGAACTGCCATCGTGAACAACCTCCTTCAGCAATACGCACGATCGCACGGCGCAACGCCCGGCGAGAAGCGCAAATACGCGGGCGCGTCGGGCGCGAATCGCAGCGTGCGATCGGGGTCTGACGGTGTGTCGGATGTGAATCGCAGCGTGCGATCGGGGTCTGACAGCGTGTCGGATGTGAATCGCAGCGTGCGATCGGGGTCTGACAGCGTGTCGGATGTGAATCGCAGCGTGCGATCGGGGTCTGACAGCGTGTCGGATGTGAATCGCAGCGTGCGA
>CAISKJ010001220.1 GCA_903885885.1 uncultured delta proteobacterium | reverse complement strand
CGTCGAGCAGATCGTCGATCGGGAACAGCATCGCCGCCGATTCGTAGCCACGCCCGGAGCTCCGCGAAAGGGGGAGTCACCTCGAAGGGATCATGAGCCGGTTTCCCTATGCACTGATCCACGGCGGCTGAGCGCGCGTCACCCCCGACGCTGCGCCGCGAAGGGGCACTGCCGCAGCATCGCGCGGGCGGTCTCGCGGTCGCGCTCGGTCATGGCCGCGTCGAAGGCCCGCACCCGGCGGACACCTGAATGCACTTGAATGCTGCGGCGTGTACAGTCGGCCAATGAAGGCCGCCTGGGCGACGGACGTGCACCTGGAGTTCTTGAAGGGCGACGGCTTCGCGCGCTTCGTCGCGGACGTGAGGGCCCTCGACGCCGAGGCGCTCTTCCTGACTGGCGACATCGCGCAGGCGGAGTCGATCGAGGCGATGCTGCGGCGGGTGCGCGCGGCGGTGGCGATCCCGGTGCTCTTCGTGCTGGGCAATCACGACTACTACCGCGGCGGCGTCGCGGCGGTGCGGGCGATGGCGTCGGCGCTGCACGAGGCCGACGACGGGCTGCGCTGGCTGCCCGGGGCGGGGCCCTGGCGCGCCGTCGACGGCACCGTCGTGGTCGGCGTCGACGGGTGGGGCGACGGCCGCGCGGGCTCTCCCGAGACATCGACGGTGCAGCTCAATGACTGGTTGATGATTCGCGAGTTGAACGAAGCGGGAGCGCTGTACGACGTGGCGGCCCGCCGGCGGTGCCTCGCGGCGCTGGCCGACGCCGACGCCGCGGGCCTCGAGGCGACGCTGCGCGGGGTGACGGCGGCGGGGGCGGAGCGGGTGGTGGTGTTGACGCACGTTCCGCCCTTCGCGGGGGCGTGCTGGCACGAGGGCGAAGTGTCGAATGGCGAGTGGCTGCCGTGGTTCACCTGCGTGGCCGTGGGCGAGGTGCTGCTGCGCGCCGCGCGCGAGAACCCCGGGGTGAATTTCGAGGTGTATTGCGGGCACACGCACTCGCCGGGGGAGTACCGCGCGGGCGGGAATCTCATCGTGCACACCGGCGAGGCCCGCTACGGTGCGGCCTTCGTGCGGGCGGTCGATATCGATTGAGGGTCGGACGCGGCCGTCGGTGGGTGTGGCCCCGAGCCCGGTTGGATGGGTTCACGTCACAAGCCCCGCGCCCTCGCCCCCGAGCTCCTCGTCGAGCGCTTCGCCGGCCGCGTGCGCGCCCGCTTCCCCGCGTGTCCACCCGGCGAGGCCCGCCGGATCGCCCGCTACGCCTGCGCCCACGGAACCGAGCGCGTCGGCGGCCTCGCCGGACCCGATGGGTACCTCGACCACGCCGTCGAGCTCGCCGTGGTCGCCCACATCCGCCACCGCTTCACCCGCTATGAGCGCCTGCTCGACGCCGGCCTCGACCGCGACGCCGCCCGCGACGCCGTGATCGCCAGCGTGCTCTCCAGCGGCCACGCCGGGAGCTCTCGACGAAGCACCAGCCACTGCGAAAATCGGGTCATGGATCCTCTGTAAACCCGAGCGAATCCGTGCCAGCCGGGGTGCCCCATTGGACGCCCTATGCACCGCGTCGCCGACGCCGCGGAAGTGGTCGCAATACTGCGAGCGAATGGGCACGTACCCACATCGACCGACGGATTTGGGTAAAGCGAAGT
>CAISKJ010001219.1 GCA_903885885.1 uncultured delta proteobacterium | reverse complement strand
GGCCGAGCGCCTTGCGCGACCCCGGCGCGTGCGGAGGCGCCGACCGCGCGGGCGCGAAGGGCGGGTGCGACGGCGGCGCGGCCCCCATCACGGGCGGCGGCGGCGCCGAGAGCGCCATCGTGGGCGCGACGGGCATGTGCGGCGTGGCGGCCATCATCGTGGTGGGCGCCGTGTCCGACGGCGCGAGCGACGAGCGGCCGTAGGGCGCGAACGCGGGCGGCGCGAGGGCCGCGAGGGCGTCGGTCATCTCCTTCGCGTTGGCGAAGCGCTGCCGCGGGTCGCGCGCGATGCAGCGGGCGAACCACGGGTCGAGGTTGGCGGGCAGCAGGTGCTGCGCGCCGAACATGTCCGCGCGCTGCGACGCGGGCGCGAGGGCCTCGCTCACGAGCTCGGAGTAGAGCCACCCGAGGTTGAGCTCGCGCTCGTTCGCGCTGAGCCAGTAGAAGCGCCCGGTGAACATCCGAAACGCGAGGAGCCCCACGGCCCACACGTCGGCGGCGGGGGTGATCTCGGCGTTCTCGTTCTGCTCGGGCGACATCCACAGGGGCGTGCCGATGGCGGCGGTCTTGTTCTGCGCGCGGTCGTTGGGGTCGAGGCGCTTCGCGATGCCGAAGTCGAGCACCTTCACCGTGAAGGGCGCGTCGGTGCGCGCCTGCGCGGTGAGAAACACGTTCTCGGGCTTGAGGTCGCGGTGAACGACCCCCTTCTCGTGCGCGGCCGAGAGCGCGCGGCACAGCTGCGAGAGCACGCGCCAGGCTTCATCGTGGGGGAGGCCCCGCGCCGGGAGGTTCTTGGTGATGCGCGCCGCGAGGGTCTCGCCCTGGAGCAGCTCCATCGCGAGCCACGGAATGTGCGACTGCTCGTCGATGCCCGCGCAGAACACCTCCACGATGTGCTCGCTGCCGATCCACGCGCCCACGCGGGCCTCCTGGGCGAAGCGCTTGCGGAGCTTCGGATCGGTGATCTGGCTCGGGTGCATGAGCTTGAGCGCCACGCGGCGCCCCCCGTCGATCTCCTCGGCCTCGTAGACGGCCCCCATGCCGCCCTGCGCGACGATGCGCACCACGCGAAAGTCTTTCGCGAAGATCGTTCCGGGCTGCAGATGCTCAACGGGCTGCATAGGGGCGCGGATCGTACGCGAGGCGCGCGCGCGGGTGGTAGCGCTACGCAGGCGCTGCGCTGCGCTTCTTCTTGCGGGTGACCGCGCCCTTCGCGGCGGCCTCGCGGCGCACGTTGAGAAACCCGCGGGTCTGCGTGTAGCGCTTGGCCACGGCGGGGTCGTGTTGCTCGGCGAGCTGAAACTCGGCGCCGAGCTTCTTCGTGTCGGCGAACACGGCCGCCCACGCGGCGTCGGCCTGGGCGCGCGCATAGGTCTGCCACTGCTCGGCGGCGTCGAGCTCCTGCGACCACGCCTGCGCGACGCGCAGCGCGCTGGCGAGGGCCACGGGGTCGGGCGCCCGCGCGCCGAAGTCGTCGCGGTAGGTGGCGGCGCCGAGCTCGCGGGCCACGTCGTCGGCGTCGCGTACTTGCTGCGCGGTGGGCGCCGTCTTGCCCTTGCGGCCCGCGCCCGGCGGCGTGAACCCCTTCGGGGGCGACGGCGCTCCCTGCGCGGGCGGCGATCCGATGCCCGCCGCGGCGGGGGCCTTCTTCGGGGCGGCGGGCGCCTTCTTCGAGGCGGGAACCTTCTTCTTCGCAGCGGTTTTGGTCGTCTTGGGCTTTGCCATGATGAAGAGAACGGTAGCGACCTCTCGTGGTGGCGATCAAGCATGACAGCCACAAGTAGCGAAGATCGTCGACGAGTGTCCGAAGCTCGATCACGAAGGCGTGAACGTGCTCGTGCCAATGTGTGAGCTGTTCGAGCAGGTGGGTGAACTGTTCGACGAGGTGCGCGAGCTGTTCGACGAGGTGCGCGAGCTGTTCGAGGAAGTTGTGAGCGATAGGAGCAGATGCGCAAGCCAGCTTTCAAGGTGTGTAGGAAGGCGCCTCACGCACGCCGGGGTTCGGGGGCGTTGACCCCCTCAGCCCGGGCTTTACGCAAGAAGTCGCCCCGCGGCGCAGGGCGACGGAACGTTTCGCGCGCTGCGCGTCCACCTCCACCAACCGCCACGCGCCCACGAGTGCAGCGCTCGCAACCGCTCCGACCACAGCCGGCGACCGTGAGGACGTCGCGCCACGCCCGCGCGGTCGCCCAAGGCGTCGTGACCGCCGCCGGCTGTTGCCGGTGACCCGCTGTCGCCCGCGTGTTCGCGCCCGCTCCCTAGCGCCTGCGATGAGCCGATCGATCGCGCAGCGCGCGAAACGTTCAGGAGCCCCCTCGCGGGGCGACTTCTTGCGTAAAGCCCGGGCTGAGGGGGCGAAACGCCCCCGAACCCCGGCGTGCGTGAGGCGCCTTCCTACACACCTTGAAAGGGCTAGATGCGCAAGCTGTTCGAGGCGGCTACGAGCGGGCGGCCGTGAGGACGCCGCCGCCCGCGCGCTCGGCGCGATACGCTACAGCGTTCCCGCGCGTCACTTCGCTATACTCCGCGCGCAATGCGCCTCTACTCGCTCTCGCTCGAGAACATCGGCCCCTTTGACCGCGCCGACGTGGAGTTTCTCGCCGAGGGCGACACCTCCCCGAGCGTCACGCTGCTCACGGGTGGGAACGGCACCGGCAAGACGATCATCCTCGACGCGATCCGCGGCTGTTTCGGAAAGACATTCGGCTTCTTGGAACGTGAAATTCCGCGTAAAGGGATGCCCTTTCTGATCAACGCGAGGCACTCCTTCGATGTGATCGAAGGTCCTGCCGCGGTTGCGGACCATCGGATTACGGAGCGTCGAAGGAAGGACGACTACGCGTTCGATACGCATGATCCTTCCGAACTCGCCCTCGATGTACGAGATCGCGGGATGACGCCGCCCAACTGGGTCGTCGACTTCTGGCGGTCGCAGCTCGCCAACGACTCACACAAGATCGCCTCGCTCGCGGCCATCAACCATCGCGACCTCTACATGGGCGCGCTGCAGGGGGCGACCACCAACGCCGCCGTCACACAGCTCCTCTGTCACTTCGACTACCTGCGCGACAGCCGCAACGCGCGCGAGCGCGCCACCGGCGAGGCCCTCTACGCGCTCGCCGAGAAGATCGTGCGCTTCAGCGTGCTCGACGGCGAGCTCGTCAACGTCGAGCGGCTCACCTTCACGCCCATCGTGCGACAGGGCGGCCACGAGGTTCCGCTCGCGAGCATCAGCAGCGGCAACGCGTACCTCGTGCAGCGCATGATTACGCTCCTCGGGCGCATGTACTCGCTCCACGTGCTGCGCGAGAGCGACCCCGCGACGATCCATCAGGCGCCGGGGCTCCTGCTCATCGACGAGGCCGAGAACCACCTGCACCCCACGTGGCAGAAGCGCTTTCTGCCCGGCGTACGAGACATCTTCCCCAACCTCCAGATCGTCGCGGCGACGCACTCGCCCTTCGTCGTGGCCTCGGTGCCCGACGCGCGCGTCTACGTGTGCCATTACGACCCGACCACGCGCCGCACCACCGTGAGCGAAGAGACCGCTGCGTATCAGAACAAGCCCGTCGACGAGATTCTCATGTCGCCCGCCTTCGACGAGACGGCCCCCTTCGGCCAGCCCATCAGCGACCTCATGGACGCGCGCCGCCGCGCCATCGACGAGGGCGACACCGCGACGCGCGACGTGATCGAGCACAAGCTCGTAGCGCTGAACCCCACGTACTTCGGCTACCTCGACCTCGACCGGAAGATCGAGGCGATGCGGAGGGCGGGCTGATGGTTCCCCTCTCGCGCGGTCCGACGCCGCGCGTGCTCGTGGAGTACGGCGCCCCGTGGACACAGGCCTACGTCGCCGAGCGCGCCGCGAAGCCCACGCAGCGGCCGCAGAGCCGACGCTACGGCCACGCCGAGGTGCGCCTCGAGCTGCGCCGTATGAGCCTCGGGAAGTGCTTCTACTGCGAGCGCAAGCTCACCGAGGCCGAAGAGGAGGTCGACCACCACGTCGAGGTCGCCGAGCGCCCCGACCTCGCGTTCGAGTGGGCCAACCTCTACCTTGCATGCACGCCCTGCAACAGTGGTAAGGCGCCCAACATCACGCACCCCATCGCGGCGTGCGTCGATCCCTGCGCGCCAGGGGCCGACCCGGCCGCACACCTCACGTTTGACCGCGAGCGCATCGCTCCTCGCGCGAACTCTCCGCAGGGCCGCGCCACGATCGTCAAGTACGACCTCCATCGCGACGAACTCGATCTCGCGCGCTCCCGCGCCCTCACTGGCTTCTACGAGGCGCTGATCGCCGTGGAGCGGTGTGCGAGGCTCGACCGCCGGGGTGATTTCAACGACGCCGAGCGCGAGCTGCTCCGCGCCTATGCAGATCCAGCGCGGCCATTCTCCCTGATGATGGCTGCGTTGCTCCGTCGCCTCGGCCTGTAGCGCTACGCAGTCGCCGCGCTGCGCAATCCCCGCACGGCGCGGGCCCTTGCGAGCGCGTTGCGCACGGAGGAGGCATTTCGTGCGTGCGCCCGCGGCGCAAGGGCCATACTTCGTCGCAGGCACAGGGTAGCGATGCGTGACACGAACGATCCCCTCCAGCGTCTGCGCGACAGGCTCCACCTGCTCGCCGATGCGACCTGCGCCTTCGCCGAGTCCGACGAGGAGCACCCGCGGCTCATCGAGAGCCTCACGCGCCGCGTGGCCGACGCGATGGGCGACCTCTGCGGCGTGTGGCTCGCCTCCGACGACGGCGCGTGGGTGTCGTGCGTGGGCCTCCACGACGGCGCGTCCGACGCCCTCGCCGCGCTCCAGCCCCTGGTGCAGGCGCCCGTGCGCGCGCGCGATTTTCCCCTCGTGGGCTGCGTGCTCGAGCGCCGCGAGGCGGTGCTCGCGCCCGAGTTCGACGCCGCCGACGACGAGCTCCCCGCCGGGGCCCGCGCCCTCCTCGCGACGCTGGGCGCCAGGAGCGTGCTCGTGGTGCCACTGCGCGCCCGCCGCCGCGCCGTCGGGGCCATGGTGCTCGTGCGGCACCGCCCCGACCGCGACCCCTACGACGAAGACGATTGGGACTTCGCGCAGACCCTCGCCGACCACATCGCCCTGGCCGTCACCAGCGGCGCCCTCGTGGCCTCGCTGCAGGCCGAGCTCGCCGAGCGCACGCGCGCCGAGAACGCCCTCGCCCGCAGCGAAGAACTCCTGCGCCACTCGCACAAGATGGAGGCCGTCGGGCGCCTCGCGGGCGGCGTCGCGCACGGGTTCAACAACGTTCTCTCGGTGGTGCTCTCGTACGCCGACATCATCCTCGCCGAGCTCGCCCCCGACGACGCGATGCGCCCCGACGTGGTCGAGATTCGCCGCGCGGGCCAGCAGGCTTCGGACCTCACGCGGCAGCTCCTCGCGTTCAGCCGCAAGCAGGTGCTCCGCCTGCGGCCGCTCGGGCTCAACGACGTGATCGCGGGCATCGAGAGCATGGTGCGCACCGTGCTCGGCAACGACGTCGAGCTCACCCTCGCGCTCGCCGCCGACCTCTGGCCCGTGCGCGCCGACGCCGGCCAGATCGAGCAGGTGATCATGAACCTCGCGGCCAACGCCCACGACGCCATGCCCCTCGGCGGCCGCTTCACCATCGAGACCCGCAACGTCGAGGTCGTCGACGACCCGAGCGCCCCCGCGGTCGACCTCACGCCCGGGCCCCACGCCCTCGTCACCGTGAGCGACACCGGCCACGGCATGGACCGCGAGACCATCGACCGCATCTTCGAACCCTTCTTCACCACCAAGGCCAAGGGCCGCAGCGTGGGCTTCGGCCTCTCGACCGTGTTCGGCATCGTGCGCCAGTGCGGCGGCCACATTCGCGTGTTCAGCGAGCCGGGCATGGGCACCACGTTTCGCTTGTATTTTCCCCGCACCGACGCCGAGGCGACGGTGCGCCGCCGCACCCTGTCGGCCCCCGTCGAGCCCGCCGCCTCGGCGATCACCGTGCTCCTCGTCGAAGACGACGCGCAGGTGCGGGCCGTCGTGCGCGACATTCTCGCCCGCGCGGGCCACCGCGTGCTCGAGGCCTCGAGCCCCGCCGACGCGCTCGCCATCGCGGGCCACGAGGGCGCGCGCGTTCACCTCCTGCTCACCGACGTGGTGATGCCCGACCTCAGCGGCCCGCAGCTCGCCACGCGCATCGCCGCGCTGCACCCCGCGATGCGCGTGCTCTTCATGTCGGGGTACACCCACGACACGGTGAGCGAGCACGGGCTCACCAACACCAGCGCCGACTTTCTCGAGAAGCCCATTACGCCCGCGGGCCTCACCCGCAAGCTCCGCGAGATGTTCGGGTAGCTCAGTCGCGGTGCCAGCGGATGCGCGCCGCGAGGCTGATCGCGGGCTTCTCGATCACCACGTGCAGGAGCCACGCGCAGAGCACCGTGGCGGCCACCGCGCACGCGGTCACCACCAGCGCCCCCGACGGTGAGCGCGCGTTGACGAGGCGCCCCACGTGCCATCGCACCTGGCCCCCGACGATGGGGTGCAGGAGGTAGATCCCGTACGACACGGTGCCGAGAAACACCGTCGGCCGCCACGGGAGCCAGCGCTCGAGGCCGCTGCCCCGCGACGCGAGGGCGAGCGTGGCCGCGGTGAGGGCGCCCGCGACGGGCTCGGGGCGGTCGTGGAGGCGACCCTGCACGCCGCACCAGGCGACGAGGGTGAGAAAGGCCGCGAAGGCCGCGGGGCGCTGCCGCGTCCACCACGCGAGGGCGCCGAGGGCGAAGAGGTACCAGTGCGGGATGAACCACCCGTGCAGAAAGTGCCACGCCATGGACTCGTGCAGCGACCACGCGGCGCTCGCGAGAATGGCCCACGCCGCGTGCGCCCGCACGGGCCGCAGGAGCGCGAGGGCGAGCACCAGCGCGAGGTAGAACTGCACCTCGATGGTGAGCGTCCAGTAGATGGGCTGGATCTCGGGGACCCGCAGAAACTCTTGCAGGTAGACGAGGTGCACGGCCACGCGCGACAGCGACGGCACGGGCCGGTGGTCGTGCAGGCGCCACCGCCAGAAGAGCGGGATGAGCGTCGAGAGGGCGAGGGAGAACCAGTACGGCGGGTCGAGGCGCACCTGACGGCGCAGGGCGAAGCGCGCCGCGCCCGCGAAGGTGATCGCCCGCTCGCCCACCGTGCTCGCGATCACGAAGCCGCTGAGCACGAAGAACACCTGCACCCCGAGCCAGCCGCCGTGGAGGATGTGCACCACCTCGCACGAGAGCGCCTCGGAGAGCGTCGCCCGCATGTCGCCGCCCGTGTAGTGATAGAGCATCACCGCGCACGCCGCGAGGCCGCGCATCGAGTCGACGAAGGCGTAGCGCCTGCGCGCGGGGGCGTTGCCGTCGCTCACGGGCGCGCCTCGTGGGAAGTGCCGTCCATCAGAGGGGGCGTACGTTACAGCGATTTGTCGACGCGCGCGGTGAGCAGGTCGACGAGGTCCATCTTGGTGACGACGCCGAGGAGGGCGCCGGCGTCGTCGACCACGAGGCCGACCATGCCGCCCGTGAAGATCCCGAGGAGCTTGCCCGCGTCCTCGCGCTCGAGCACCGTCGAGACGCGGCGGAACATCACCTCGGCCACGGCGCTGGTGAGCGACGCGCGGCCGTCGACGAGCTTCTCGAGCACGTCGCTCTCGGTCACGATGCCCACGATGCGGCCCTCGTCGATCACCGGGAGCTGGCTGATGCCGTGCTCCTTCATGCGCTTGACGGCCTGGGCCACGGTGTCCGAGCTCGCCGCGGTGACCACCGGGCGCCGCGGCAGCGAGCGGAGGAGCTCTCCCACCGAGCTCGTCTCCCACGAGCGCTCGGTGAAGCCGCTCTCGCGCATCCACCGGTCGTCGAGAAACTTGGTCATGTAGTTGCGCACCGAGTCGGCGAGCAGCACCACGATGCGCTTGCCGGGCTCGCGCTTCGCGATCTGCAGGGCCGCCCACACCGCTGCGCCCGCGCTGCCGCCGCACAGGAGACCCTCCTGGCGAATGAGCTTACGGGCCATGAGGAGCGAAGGACGATCGTCGCTCTTGATCCACTCGTCGACGAGCGAGCGGTCGAGCACGTCGGGGATGAAGTCGTACCCGATGCCCTCGACCTTGTAGCTGTGAATGGGCCCCGGGCCCGCGAGGATGGAGCCCACCGGGTCGACGCCGATGATCTTCACGCCGGGGATGCGCTCCTTGAGCTTGCGCGCCACGCCGGTGATGGTGCCGCCGGTGCCGGCGGTCATCACGCAGTAGTCGAGCTTGCCGTCGCACTGATCGAGGATCTCCTCGGCCGTGCCCTCGTAGTGGGCGTTGGGGTTGTCGGGGTTGGCGTACTGATCGAGCACGTGCGCGTTGGGGAGGATCTTCTCGAGCTGGCGCGCCACGCCGATGTGGCTCTCGGGCGCGTCCCACGCGGCCTCGGTGGGCGTGCGGATGATCTCGGCCCCGAGGGCCTCGAGCACCACCTGCTTCTCGCGGCTCATCTTCTCGGGCATGGTGATGATCATGCGGTAGCCGTGCACCGCCGCCGCGAGGGCGAGGCCGATGCCCGTGTTGCCGCTCGTGGGCTCGATGAGCGTGTCGCCCGGGCGAATGCGCCCCGAGGCCTGCGCCTTCTCGAGCATGCGCCGGCCGATGCGGTCTTTCACCGAGCCGCCGGCGTTGAGGTACTCGCACTTCACCAGGATTTCGCAGCCCGTGTCGGCGCCGACGCGGCGCAAGCGAACCATCGGGGTGTTGCCAATCGCGTCGAGAATCGAATCGTAGATCTTCGCCACCAGAGCGCTCTCCTTCAAAGGGCGGCGGATGATAGGCGAAGCGCCCGCCGCGCGCATCGGAGCGATGCACGCGCGCTTGACGAAATCTCTCTACGGCGTAATTCGCTTGGGTCGGCGCAGGCGCAGCGTGGGGTGCTTGTCGACCACGCCGCGGGCGCTCTCGGGCGCGATCTGCTTGAGGTTCCACGCCATGAGGTTGAGGCGCTCGAGCTCGCGGCGCGCCGCCGAGCCGGCCCGCTGAAAGGCCACCCCCGAGGTGGCCAGCACGAGGGCGTGCGCGGCCGCGATCATGGCGAGGAGGGGCCCCACGCGGAGCCCGTGCACCGACGGGTGCATCACGATCGCGTCGCGGGTGATGCTGAAGGTCGAGGGCAACACGCCGAGGTGCTCGAGGGCCGCGGGGGCGAACATGCCGAGGGCGCCCACCGCGATGACGACCCAGCGGTTCATGCGGTCGCCGTGGGCGAGAAACACCAGGGTGTTGACCACGAGGGCCGTCGGAATGAGCACCAGCGGGCTCACGAGCATCCCCACCGACGCGATGGCGAGGGTGCTCGTCCCCAGGAGGAGGTAGCCGCCGAACTCGCTGCGCTGCGGGGCCGTCGCCTGCCCGTGGGCCGTGGCCGCGCAGGCGAGCATCACGCACGACACGAAGCCCAGCACGGGCACGTCGCGCACGCCCATCCACACGAGCAAGGGGAGCAGCGCGAACCACGAGAGGTACGACCACACGCCGACGCGCGCGAGGTCGCGCACGCGCTGGTGCGAGTCGTCGGCGACGGAGCCCTCGACCTCGGGCGGGAGCGTGCGCGGCGGCGCCAGCAGGAGGCGCACGAGGGTGTTCATCGCCGCGGCGTTCTCGGGGTCGAGGGCGAGCGCGCGGCCCACCCTCTGGAGGGCCTCGCCGCGGAGGGCGTCGGTGCCCGTCGGCGCGAGGGCGCGCGTCGCGAGCTCGTCGGCCTCGGCGGCCGCGCCGCTCGCAGCCTTCTGCCGCAGGGCCACGTCGCGGTCGCCGTCGAGGAAGCGCTCGACGGCCTCGCGCAGGTCGCCCACGGTGGCGTAGCGGGCCTCGGCGTCGACGGCCGTCGCGGTCGCGCAGATCGTGTCGAGCTCCGGGGGAATGGCGAGGTCGGGGCGCCGCGCCGAGGGCGCCACCCACGGGGCGGTGAAGGTCGCGCGCATCACGTCGCGCGGCGTGTCGCCCTCGTGCATCGCGGCGTGCGTGATGATCTCGTAGAGCATCGCGCCGAGGGAGTACACGTCGGAGCGCGCGTCGAGCTCGTCGCCCACCCACGCCTCGGGCGAGATGAAGCCCGGCGTGCCCACCACCTGGCCCTGCTGCGTGAGGTACTCCGACGCGAGGGGCGCGTCGACGTGGGCCGCGCGGTCGTCGCTCACGCGGGCCACGCCCCAGTCGAGCACGTACACCTCGCCGAAGCTGCCGAGCATCACGTTCTCGGGCTTGAGGTCGCGGTGGAGCACGCCGCGCGAGTGGGCGAAGTGCACCGCGCCGCACACGCTGCTGAAGGCCGTGAGCAGGCGCCGGCGGGAGTAGCGCGCGGCGGCCTCGCGGTCGCCCTTGCGCAGCCGGCTCACGATGTCGGCGAGGAGCTCGCCGCGGACGTAGCGCATCGAGAAGCTCGGCGCGGCGCCCGCGGCGTGCTCGGGCGCGATGTCGTACACGGGCACGATGCACGGGTGCTCGAGCTGCCCCTGGATGCGCGCCTCGCGGAGGAAGCGCGCGCGGTGGCCCGGCTCGTCGTCGAGGTGGTCGTGGAGCGACTTGAGGGCCATGTCGCGCCCGATGTGGTGATCGCGGCAGAGGACCACGCGCCCCATGCCCCCGACGCCCAGCGTCGAGATGGGCTCATAGCGCGCGTCGTGGGCCTCGGCAGGGGGCACCGAGGGATACTGCGACGGACGCACCTCCGTGACGTCGACCTGCGAAAACGAAGGACACTGCGACGGCCGCACGGCCGTGACCTCGACCTGCGGGAGCGGGGCCGAGGGCGACGCCTTCGAGGGGTTCAGGGTCTTCCTCGCGATGTCTGGCCGAACGGCGCCTGCGCGTCGCGAGTTGAGCGCGCGGGCACCGGGGGGGCGCGAATTTCAGCGCCGCCCCCGGCCCTGGGCCTACCGCCCGGTCAGCGCGGCGTCCGGTGCGACACGCCGGGGATGCGCGGGCGGCCGCGCCCCGCGGGGCCCTCCTCGGGCGCCGTCGAGGCGCCTCGCACGGCGGCGCTCACGTCGTGCGCGGCGGTGACGGCGCTCTCCTCGACGGTGTGCACCGCGTCGCGGGCGGCGCTCTCCACGTCGTGGGCCCGGTGCACGGCGTCGCTGCGCAGCGAGCGGATGCGCGCGCCGATCGCGTCGCGCGTCTGCCGGCCCTCGCGCGGCGCGATGAGCAGCGCGACGCCCGCGCCCACGGCCGCGCCCGCGGCGAAGATCCCCGCGCCGGTGAGGGCCTGTGACATCACGCCCGGTCGCCGCTGGAGGCCGAAGGTGCGGAGCACGCGCGTCGACGTGGGCATCGCGTCGAAGGCCATCGCGAGCGTCTTGAGCGAGGCGTAGGCCCCCACCACGCGCGCGAACATGCGAAGCCGCCGGGAGCCGCCGTCGAGCGCGCCCTCCATCGCCGAGGGGATCGCCGCGGCGGAGCCCTCGATCGCGTCGCGGCCGTGCTCGATCGTCTCGCCGACCTGGCCGATCGCGTCGTGCGCCATGCCTGCGAGGTCGGACTTGAGTGCTTGAATGTTCATTGTCGATGCTCCTGCTCGGTGGAGATGCAGCGCCCACGCGGCGCGGGCGGTGCCGTAGCGTGCAGGGAGGGTGCCGATCGCGCGCTCCGCCGCGCTGCGCCCTGTCGCGCGCCCCGCCGCGCGCCGCCGCCTCACCGCGCGCGCCACGCTGTGGCGCCCGGCCACGGAGCTCCATGCGGGCGGCGCGTCGCGCGCATTTGATTCGTGCTCCGGGGGCGTTCTACGGCAGAGTATCCGCCGAGCGCGCGCACCCATGCAGCCGGCCCCGAGAATGTTGCCCGAGCCCTACGTGAGCGCGACCGAGTGCGCGGCGGCCGGGCTCCCCCCCGCGGCCTTCTCCCTGGTCGGGTGCGGGTTCAGCGTGGTCGCGCGGCTCAAGCACGGGTGCTACCTCGCGCTGTCGGGCCCCGACGGGGCGCGCGTCGAGGTCTCGCCCTGCGGCGCCCGCACCTTCGACGACTTCGCGCGCTGCGTACGCAGCCGCCTCGCGCCCGCGAGCCCCGTGGCCCTCGGCGCCGCGGGCGAGGCCTTCGTGGCCGACGCGACGCGCACCGTCGTGGCCGCGATGTCGGGCGAGGGCGAGGGGCGCACCGACCACGTGGGCGTGCTGCTCGTCGACCCGCGCTACGCGCCGCAGGGGCTCCTCGCGGTGTTCAGCGTCCCCTCGGCCGACGGCGCGCCCTTCGAAGCCCCGCGGGCCGGCGACGTGCTCGCGCTGCCCGTCTTCGACCCGGTGCACCAGGCCCTGCGCCTCGGGGCGCCCGCGACGCTCGTGCGCGCGTCGTCGGTGCGGCTCACCGCGCCGCGCCCCGCGGAGATCGAGTACGCCGACGGCGCCGAGCGCGTGCGCCGCAAGCTGGGCCCCTACGAGACGCTCGGGCGCGCCCGCGACAACACCATTCTGCTCACCGACACCATGGCGTCGAAGCACCACGCCATCATCGAGTGGAGCGGCGACCGCTACGTGCTCCACGACCGCGGGTCGATCAACGGCACGCGCGTCGACGGGCTCCCGGTGCGCGCCCCGGTGGCGCTCTCGCACAACGCGAAGATCGAGCTGGGCCGCGTCTCGATGCGCTTCCGCGAGCTGTCGAACGTCAACGCGCAGCAGCTCCACGAGCTCGTGGCGGCCTTCGAACGCGAGGGCCTCGCGCTGCCCCACGTGCCCCCGTCGCTGGGCCCGCGGCTCCAGACGCTCGCGCCGTGGTTCTTCGCCACCGAGTCGATCCCCGCGCGGCCGCTCCACGGCGACCTCGGCGTGTCGCTGGGCCCGCGCGACTACCTCGTCGTGTGCCTCGGCCCCACCACCGGCGGCGTCACCACGCTGCAGTACTGCCTCGGCCGGGCTTCCCTGCGCCTCGCCCTCGAGTGCCCCTGGTCGGGCCCGCGCGACCCCGACGCCGACGCCATGCGCCAGCGCATCGCGGCCTCGCTCCTCGGGGTGCGCGCGCTCGTGGGCTCGGTGCAGCAGTGCGTGCGGCACCGGCACTGGCCCGACGGCGTCGTGCTCGAGGTGCGCGCCCTCCACGGCCAGCGCTCGTGGTGGACGCCCGTCGGCGGCGGCGTGGCCCGCAAGCCCACGGCCACCATGGGCATGAGCCCGCCCGACGTGCTCGCCGACGCGCTCGCGTGGGTGCACGCGCTGTAAGCCCGTTTCGCGTTCGGGCGGCGGGTGATATCAGAGCCGCCACCATGAGCAGGATCTATCGGTCTCTCCCCCCCGCCGGCACCCGCCTCGCGATCGCCTTCTCGGGCGGCCTCGACACCCGCACGGCCGTCGCGTGGCTCTCCCGCAACGGCCTCGAGGTGTACGCCTACACCGCCGACCTCGCGCAGCCCGACGAGAAGAACCCCAACGACATCCCCCCCATCGCGCTCACCCACGGCGCCAAGCTCGCGCGCATCATCGACTGCCGCGAGGCCATGGTGCGCGAGGGGCTCATCGCGATTCAGTGCGGCGCGTTTCACCTCTCGGTGGGCGGCAAGAAGTACTTCAACACCACGCCCCTCGGCCGCGCGGTCACGGCCACGGCCATCGTGCGCGCCATGCGCGACGACGACGTGCACGTGTTCGGCGACGGCTCGACGCACAAGGGCAACGACATTCAGCGCTTCTACCGCTACGGCATCCTCGTCGACCCCGAGCTCAAGATCTACAAGCCCTGGCTCGACGCGCGCTTCGTGTCCGAGCTCGGCGGCCGCCGCGAGATGAGCGCCTACCTCGAGACCGTCGGGCTCCCCTACACCATGAGCTCCGAGAAGGCCTACAGCACCGACGCCAACGTGCTCGGCGCCACCCACGAGGCCAAGGACCTCGAGCACCTCGACAAGGGGATGCACATCGTCAACCCCATCATGGGCGTGTCGCACTGGAAGCCCGAGGTGCGCGTCGACGCCGAGGAGGTCACCGT
>CAISKJ010001218.1 GCA_903885885.1 uncultured delta proteobacterium | reverse complement strand
GTCGCCGAGCTCACCGCCGACGGGCTCGTGGGGGCCGACGGTCAGCGCCTGGCGTTCGATCCCGAGGGGCACCCGGTGTTCACCTCGAGTGCGCGCGCCGGCGAGGCGGTGCTCGAGAGCCTGCGCGTCGAGGGCATTACGCCCGCGTCGCGCGCGACGGCCACGGTGCTCATCGGCGTGCTGATGTTTCGCATGCGGGCGCAGCGCGCCGACGCGGACTCACCGTAGATCGCCCAGCTCGACGGCGGCCCCGGCCCGCAGCTCGGTGCCCGAGGGTGCGTCGAGCACGCGCTGCTCGAGCGCGCCCACGCGGCCCCCGACGCGCTCCACAGACACGAGGCCGTGGGCGGTCTGCACCTGAGCGCGCGTCACGATCACGCCGCCCGCGGTGAGGGCCTGCGCGCTCACCACCACGCCGCGGTTCGAGGTCGGGCCGACGGGCCCCGGCGCGCTCAGCGAGAAGAGAACCGCCCCCGCCGCGAGCGCGAGCGTCTGCACGCGGCGCTTGCGCGTGAGCGAAGCCCCCATGAACGCGAGGGCCGTCAGCGCGAGGGCGCCGTGGCCCCCGAGGCGCGGCGTCACGTGGGCGCCGCCGCAGCCTCCCACGAAATCTTCGACGAGGGTCGGCGGGGCCTCGTAGGCGCGCGCGGCCGACTCGCGGTCTACCGCGGCGAGCTCGCGCTTGGTCACCTCGCCGGGCTGCGACGAGGGATACATCGTCGAGTCGGGGTGGTCGGGGTCTTCGACGAGCCCGAGCACGTGGCCGAACTCGTGGGTGATGACGTTCTGGTAGTCGTTGGGCGCGGCGGGGAGGCCGAGCATCGCGGCGCCCGTGAGTTCCGCGAAGCGGTTTCGCTCGGCGTCGACGATCACGTCGGCGTCGACGATCTCGCCCGTCGCGCTGTTGCGCGTGAGCAGCGTGAGGGCCAGCACGGCGCGGTCGAAGCGCTGCGGGAAGTTCCTTCGGTACAGGGCGATGCCGCTCACGTTGTCGGTGCGCGCGGGGTCGTAGCCGGGCTCGCCCACGGCCCCGAGGCGCACGTCGAAGCGAGGAACATGGCCGTTGCCCCGCCACGCGTCGGCGGCCTGGGCCACTACGCGCACGGGGTCGCGCAGCGTGTCGCGGTCGAACATCGTCGGGTCGACCACGAAGGACACCGCGCTGCGATGCCAGCGAACCGTCTGGCCGCCGGCAAGGTGCTGCTCCGAGTGGGCGCCCGCCACGGCTGGCGCGAGCACGAGGGCCAGAGCGGCGAGCGCGCGAACAACGAGTTGCATACACCCCGTTGAATCGGACGGCCGTCACCGAAACTTGAGCCCGAGGCCTGCGATCAGCGCATCGCTTGCACGTCGTAGGGCATGAGCCCGGCCTCCATCGCGACGATCGCGCGGAGCTCTACGCCCAGCGGGGAGAACACCCGCACCCCGGCGCCCGCGTGGTAGGGGCCGCTGCCCGGGTCGCCCACGAAGATGCGATCGCCCACGACGACGGGCGCCGCGGCGCCCCACTGCGAGGCGCGCATGAGGAGCGTGACCGCGCGCGTGTCGAGGTCGAAGAGGATCACCCGGAGGTCGTCGAGGGCCGCGGTGCCGCGACGCAGCGCGCTCACGCGGAGCACGAGGTGGCGCGCGTCGACCACGGCCACGGCGTCGAGGTTGCCCATGATGCCCGCGTCGTCTTCGCGCACGAGCACGGTGACGGCGCCGGTCGCGACGTCGATCGACTCGACGGCCCCGTCGCCGATGACGTTGTACGAGCCGAAGGTGGTGACGAGGCGCGCGCGCCCGTCGGGCGTGGGCACGAGGGGCCCGTAGGGGTTGGGGTTCGTGAGGGCGTAGGTGCCGACCACGGTGTGGGTCCGCGGGTCGAGGCGCGCGATGAGGCCGGGGCGCGTGGGGCTCGCGAGAAACATGTCGGCGTCGTCGAAGCGCTGGAGCGTGACCCACACCTCGTCGCCCACGCGGGCGAGCGCGTCGGGGAACACGCGCTGACCCGCGCCGCCCTGGGGCGCGAGGTCGATGGCGCGCGTGACGGCCTCGGCGGCCACATCGACCACCGCGACGGAGTGCATCGCGTAGCGGGCCACGTAGAGGTGCCCGTCGTCGACGGAGACCACGTCGTGCGCGTTGGCCGACGGGCGCGTGCGCGCGGCGCGCACCTCCGCCTCGGTGACGAGGGGAACCTGACAGACGGCGCGGCTGTTCGGATCGTAGAGGGTGAGGTTGTCTTGATTGCCCACCGCGCGGTGCAGGAGCGCCAACGCGGGGCCGAGCGGGCGCACCACCGTGTCGCCCGTGGCCTCGATGGGGAGCGGGCCCACCGAGAGGTCGTCGAGGGAGAGCGTGCGCACGCGGCCCGAGTCGTAGCGCGGCGACACGCCCACCACCGCGAGGCGCGACGGCGTCGCAACGGCGCGCAGCGAGGGCCCCGCGAAGGCGCCGCAGGCCTGCGGCGCGGCGGGCGGGTCGACGCCGCAGGCGGTGAGTGCGATCGCGCAGAGCGCGCTGCGAAGCGGAGGGGTCATCGTGGGTCGGGCGCGGTGCGGAGGGTGAGCGAAGCGAAGACCGAGCGTCCGGGCAGAGGGTACCCGAAGTAGTCTTGAATCGGCACGATGCCTTCGCTGCCGTCGAGGCGGGTGCGCGTGGCGGTGCGCTGATCGAAGAGGTTGGTGACGCTGACGCCGAGCGAGAGCCATGGGGCAAAGGCGGGGCTCCACGCGGCCGTGGCGCCCACGAGCGCCCGCGCGGGCATGGCCGCTACCGGGTCGTTGGTCACGTCGAGGAAGGCCTCGCTCACGTACGACAGGCTCGCGCCGAGTTGAAGCGCTCCCACGGCGCGCGGCGCGACGGTGCCGTCGAGGGCGACGTACACGTCGTGAAGGGGGACGCCCGGCACGCGGTTTCCGTCGAGGGCGGTGTCGTCGACGATGCGCGCGTCGACGAGCGCGTAGCTCGCCGTGAGGCGCAGCGCGCGGCCCCACGCGACGCGGGCCTGCGCCTCGACGCCGGCTACGCGCGCGGCGCCGAGATTCACGGGC
>CAISKJ010001217.1 GCA_903885885.1 uncultured delta proteobacterium | reverse complement strand
GCACCCGCACGGGCAGGGCCAGGCCGATACACATTTCCTCATCCCCGAGCTCATCGAGTCGGTGCGCGTGCTCGAGGGCCCCTTCGACCCGCACCAGGGCGACTTCGCGGTCGCGGGCTCGGCGACGTTCAACCTCCGAATGCCCGCGCGCGGCGCGGTCGCGCAGTACCGCTACGGCTCGTACAACACGCACCGCTTCGTGGCGCTGTGGGGCCCCGAGGGGGAGAGCCCGGGCACCTTCGGCGGCGCCGAGCTCGCCACCAGCGACGGCTACGGCGCGAACCGCGGGTACGAGCGCGCCGTCGGCAACGCCCAGTACGAAGGCCACGCGGGCAGCCTCACGTGGCGCGTGCTGCTCATGACCTACGCCACGCGCTACCGCTCCGCGGGCGTGCTGCGCGAAGACGACTACCGCCGCGGCCGCGTCGACTTCTACGGCACCTACGACCCCACCCAGGGCGGCGAGGTCTCGCGCCACCAGGTGTCGTTCGAGCTCGAGAGCAACCGCGAGGCCTCCACCCTGCGCGCCCTCGCCTGGGCGAGCCTGCGCTCGTTCCGGCTGCGAGAGAACTTCACGGGCTTTCTCCTCGACACGCAGCAGCCGTGGCAGTCGCCGCACGGCCAGCGCGGCGACGCCATCGATCAGGCCGCCCAGTCGATCGACGTCGGCGCCCGCGCCTCGGCCCGCTATCGCACCACCGTCGGTGGGCTCGCGCAGTCCGTCGAGGTGGGCCTCTACGGCCGTCACGTCGGGGTCGACGCTTCGCAGGAGCGCCTGCGCGCGGGCACCGACGTGGCGTACCGCACCGACTTCGACCTCGCGAGCGCCGTCTCCAACGTGTCGCTCTACCTCGACGGCGAGCTGCGCTTCTGGCGCTGGCTCACCCTCCGCGGCGGCGTGCGCGCCGACCTCTTTCAGTACGACGTGCTCGACAACTGCGCGGTGCACGACGTGAGCGTGCGCGGCGCGCCCCTCGACGCCGCGTGCCTCGCGGCCGACCGGGCGGGCTACCGCCTCCCGTCGCAGCGCCGCACCGCGGGGGCCCTCGCGGTGCAGCCCCGCGCGACGCTCCTCGCGGGTCCGTGGAGGGGCGTCACCCTCTCGCTCTCGGGGGGCCTCGGGTCGCGCTCGGCGGACCCGGTGTACCTCGGCAACGACCAGCAGGGGCCGTACAGCCCCGTCGCGGCCACCGAGGCGGGCGTCGTGTACGACCGGCGCTTCGCCCCCTTCGCCCTCACGGCGCGCGCGCTCTTCTTCTACACGCACGTCGGGCAAGACCTCGTGTTCGATGAGCAGCAGGGCCGCAACTCGCTCGCGTCGGGCACGACGCGCCTCGGGTCGCTCGCCGCCGCGCGGCTCACGGGCGCGTGGTTCGACGTGGCCGCGCACGTCACCTGGGCCCGGGCCTCCTACGACGACACGGGCTACCTCGTGCCGTACGTGCCCGAGCTCGTGGCGCGCCTCGACGCGTCGGCCACGCGGCCGCTGCCCCTGCGCCTCCGCGGCCGGGCCTTCACAGCGAGCGCGAGCCTCGGGGTCACCTACGTCGCGCCGCGGCCGCTGCCGCTCTCCGAGCGCGGCGACGCGGTCTTCACCGTCGACGCGCAGGCCTCGCTCCGGTGGACGCACTTCGAACTCGGCCTCGTCGCGCAGAACGTCCTCGACGCGCGCTACCGCTGGGGCCAGTTCAACTACGTCTCCGATTTTCGCAGCAGCGATTTTCCCACCCTCGTCGCGGCGCAGCACTTCAGCGCGGGGCCGCCGCGCATGGTCTTCGTGGTCTTCACGCTTCACCTCGGCCGCGCCGCAGCGCGCCACGGCGCGCCCACGGAGGATTCATGACCCCTCGCCTCGCCTCCTGGTCGCTGGCGCTCCTCGCGGGCGCGCTCACCCTCGGCGGCGCGGGCGCGCTCTCGACGGGCTGCGGCGACACCACGGGCCAGCTCCGCGTGTCGTTCGCCGCGCGCGGCGGTGGCTTCGAGCACCCCGCGGGGCCCGTGCGCTTCACCAACAGCACGGGCTGGTCGGTGACGCTCACCGAGGCGCGCGCCGCGCTGGGGCCGGTGTACCTCAACACCCTCGAGCCCCTCGCGTGCGAGGGCTGCCAGGCCCGCTCGCGCCTGCTCGACGCGCTCTCCGACGCGTTCGCGCCGCGCGCGTGGGCCCACGGCGAGTCGCACCTCGGCGCGGGCCAGGTCGTGGCGCAGGTCACGCACCAGATCGAGGTCGACGTGCTCTCGCCCGCGCTCGTCGAGATGCCCGGCGGCGGCGACGGCCTCGACGCGCGCGCGCGCACCGCCGAGGTGTGGATGTTCAACCGCGACGGCGCGCTGCGCGGCGCGGCCCTGCGCGTGGCCGGCGTGGCCTCGCGCGGCGAGGGCGCGGAGCGCGCCGAGGTGGCCTTCGAAGGCGCCCTCGTGGCCGACGCGTCG
>CAISKJ010001216.1 GCA_903885885.1 uncultured delta proteobacterium | reverse complement strand
GGCGCGGTCGGTCTGCGGGTCGCGGCAGGTGCCGCCGCAGTCGACGAGGCCGTCGGTGCAGCTCAGCTGGCACACCCCGCGGGCGCACACCTGCCCCGCGGCGCAGGCCATGCCGCACGCGCCGCAGTGGGCGCGGTCGGTCTGCGGGTCGCGGCAGGTGCCGCCGCACACCACCTGGTCGCCGGGGCACTCGACGGCGCAGCGGCCGGCGGTGCACACCTCGCCGCGCGCGCAGCGGGCGAAGCACGCGCCGCAGTGCTCGCGGTCGGTCTGCGTGTTGGCGCAGAAGCGCTCGGCGCCGCCGTCGACGCCCGCGTCGCCGGGGCCCGCGCACATCGCGAGGCGCGGCCCGCACTCGAGGCCGCAGACGCCCATGGCGCAGACCTCGCCGACCCCGCACGCGCGCCCGCAGGCGCCGCAGTGGGCGCGGTCGGTGTCGACGCTCACGCAGCGGCCCGCGCAGGCCACCTGGCCCGTCGGGCAGGCGAGGGCGCAGGCGCCCATCACGCACACCTCGGCGCGCGCGCAGGCGTTGCCGCAGCGGCCGCAGTGGAGCGGGTCGCTCGCGAGCGTGACGCAGCTCGCGCCGCAGGTGGTCTGGTCGACGGTGCAGCGCGGACCGTCGGATTTGCCGAGGTCGGTGCCCGCGTCGCCGCCGACCACCGGCGTGCTCGTACAGCTCGCCAGGGTTGCGAGCATCGCGCTAAAAATGAGCAGGAATCGAAGGATGGGGGCCGACCGTGTCGGCGCGTGCGTCACTGGAATCGCGGGGCCTTTCGTCGCGTTGAACAAACGCAAAACGCCCCGTTGGTAAACCAGCTTGCGGGCGCTGTCGATGCGCCCGCCGCGGCGAACTACGACGTGAAGCGGAAGTGCATCACGTCGCCGTCTTGCACGACGTACTCCTTGCCCTCGAGGCGCATCTTGCCGACCTCGCGGGCGCCCGCCTCGCCGCGGTACTTGAGGTAGTCGTCGCAGGCGATGGTCTCGGCGCGAATGAAGCCCTTCTCGAAGTCGGTGTGAATCACCCCGGCGGCCTGCGGGGCGGTGTCGCCGACGCGAATGGTCCAGGCGCGCGCCTCCTTGGGGCCGACGGTGAAGTACGTCTGGAGCTGCAAGAGGCTGTACGCCTCGCGGATCATGCGGTTGAGGCCCGGCTCGGTGAGCCCGAGGGTCTCGAGAAAGTCTTTGCGGTCGGCGGGCGCGAGGAGGGCGATCTCGCTCTCGATGCGGGCCGAGATCACCACGGACTTGGCGCCGTCCTTGGCGGCGCGGGCGGCCACCTTCTCGGAGAGGGCGTTGCCCTTGTCGGCCGAGCCCTCGTCGACGTTGCACACGGCGAGCGCGGGCTTGGCCGTGAGGAGCTGCAGCATGCGCCAGGCCTTCTCGTCTTCCTTCTCGACGACGGCGGCGCGCGCGGGGCGACCGGCGTTGAGCAGCGCGAGCGCCTGCTGCACGAGGCGCAGGGTGACCGCGCCCTCCTTGTCGCCGCCGCGCACGCGCTTCTCGAGCGCGGGGATGCGCTTCTCGAGGCTGTCGAGGTCGGCCAGCATGAGCTCGGTCTCGATGATGTCGAGGTCGGCGATGGGGTCGACGCGGCCCTCGACGTGGGTGATGTCGTCGTCGACGAAGCACCGGGCCACGAAGGCGATCGCGTCGCAGTCGCGAATGGTGGCGAGAAACTGGTTGCCGAGGCCCTCACCCTTCGAAGCGCCGCGCACGAGGCCGGCCACGTCGACGAAGTGAATGCGCGCGGGGATGAGCTCTTTCGAACTGGCGATCTTCGCGAGGGCCTCGAGGCGCGCGTCGGGCACGGCCACGTCGCCCACGTTGGGCTCGATGGTGCAGAACGGGTAGTTCGCAGCCTGCGCCGCCGCGGTCTGCGTCAGCGCGTTGAAGAGGGTGGATTTGCCGACGTTCGGCAGACCGACGATCGCGACTTTCAACGCCATGGGAGGGCTCTCGGGGGCAGTGCGTGTACAGTGAGATGAGACGCTCGGAGGGAGCGCTCACTACCCGATCGCCGCCCGCGCGTCGAGCGCTTCGGCGCCCCGAAGCGTCGCCTACCGCGCCGTGGCGTACCACGCGGCGACGAGCACCGCGGCCCACGACAGCACCACCACGAGCCACAGCAGGGGCCGCCGTTGGATGCGCCGCGGCGCCTCGCGAAACAGCGCGATCCACCCCAGCGCGGGCGCGTCGCGGGCGGCGTCGGTCGCGTCGACGCGCGGCGCCACGCCCGGCGCGAAGCCCACGGCCACGCCCTCGACGAGGCCCGCGCCCGGCGCG
>CAISKJ010001215.1 GCA_903885885.1 uncultured delta proteobacterium | reverse complement strand
TGGAGCCGCGCCGCGCCCCGCGTCACCGTCGCGCGCGCGGTGCGCAGCACCCGCGCGCCGCCCGCCGCGAGGGCCTCGGCCACGGCCGCGGCGACGCCGAAGTAATCGTGGTTGCCCATGCACGCGAACACTCCGTCGGGCGCGCGCAGCGCCGCGGCGAGGTCGCGCACGTCGTCGAGGTAGCCGCCCCCCGAGGTGATGTAGTCGCCCGTGAGCGCCACCGCGTCGGGCCGCTGCGCCAGCGCCCGCGCGCACCACCAGCGGTAGAGCCACCGGGGAAGGTACGGGCCGCAGTGCACGTCCGAGAGCTGCGCGATGCGGTACCCGTCGAAGGCCGCCGGGAGGCGCGGCACCGCGAGCTCGCGCACCCGCACCGCGGGCACCATGCGCCCCGCCGTGACCGACCACACGCCCACCACCAGCATCGCCGCGTAGAGGGGCCCGAGCACCGCGGTGAGGCCCGGCGCAGCGCACCCCGCGAGGTGCAGCGCGCCAACGCCGAGCGCCGCCGCGTACGCGAGCGGAGCGCCGAGAAAGCAGGCGGTGCCATAGGCCGCGTAGGGGAGCTCGAGGAGCCACACGAGCCACGCGGGGTCGCGCACCTCGTCGCGCCAGAACACCAGCCGTCGCAGGCCCACCAGGGCCGCGCACACGTGCAGCGCCACCGAGGCCGCCCACGCCGCGGACCACGCGCCGCCGCGGTGCAGCAGCGCCGCGCCGAGCGCCATCGCCGGCAGCTGGCACAGCGCCGTGAAGCCCAGCACGCGCGCGATGAACCGCCGCCGCCACGCGTTGATCACCGGGCGCGTGCGGCGCGGCGCACTCACACGCACTGCC
This sequence comes from uncultured delta proteobacterium, assembly GCA_903885885.1. Lineage (GTDB taxonomy): Bacteria > Myxococcota_A > Polyangia > Polyangiales > CAISKJ01. Next base: position 1,401 of record CAISKJ010001215.1, on the reverse strand, counting down.
CCGTCGACGGGTCGCACACGTACCCGATGGAGCACGCCGCGCTCGACGCGCAGCCGCACTGGCCCGCGCTCGCCCCGGCGGGCACGTAGCACCGCTGGTTGGCGCCGCAGTTGGTCGCCGCGGTGCAGCCGCAGGTGCTGGTGGCGAGGTCGCACACGCTCGCGGTCGAGCACGCGATGTTCGACGTGCACCCGCTGGTGCACAGCCCCGACAGCCCGCACCGATAGGGACCGCATACGGCGCCGGGGTTGAGCGTGCAGTTGGGGTAGCAGACCCCTACGCGCCCGTCGGTGGTGACGCTCGGGCAGAGGTAGCCCGCGCGGCACATGCCCGCCACGCCTGGCGAGCACGTGCGAAAGCACAGGAGCGCGCCGCGGGCGGCGGCGACGCAGGTGCCCGTCCCCTGCGCGCAGCGGTCGCCGGCGCGGTCGCCCGCGGGGCACGCATAGATGCAGTATCCGCCGGGGAAGCCGCGCCCCGAGGCGAGGCACGCGCCGGTGGTGCCGCAGTCGCTGTCGCGCGTGCACGGGGCGCCCGCGGTGCCCACCTCCGTCGGCACCACGCAGGCGCCCGCGGTGCACACCTGGCCCGTCGGGCAGCGGTTGCCGCAGCGGCCGCAGTGGGCGAGGTCGGTGCCCACGTTGGTGCACGCGCCCGCGCACACCTGGTTGGGCGGCGGGCAGGGCGTCACGCACTGGCCGTTGGTGCACAGCTGCCCCGAGGCGCAGCCGTTGTTGCAGCGGCCGCAGTGGGCGATGTCGGTCGTGAGCGCCGTGCAGCTCGAGCCGCAGAGCACGCGGGGCGCGGGGCAGGTGGCCACGCACGCGCCGCTGCTGCACGCCTGCCCCTCGACGCAGCGGTTGTTGCAGCCGCCGCAGTGAGCGCCGTTGGAGGCCGTGTCGACGCACGCTCCCTCGCAGAGCGTCTGCCCCACGGGGCACACGCAGCGGCCCCCCGAGCACGCCGTGCCCACGGGGCACGCCACGCCGCAGCCGCCGCAGTTGCCGTTGTCCGACGACGTGTCGGTGCAGCCCTCGCTGCACATGGTACGGGGCGCCGCGCAGCCCGTGACGTCGGTGCAGCGGCTCGCCATGCACACCTGCGTGGAGGTGCAGCGCTCGCCGCAGCCGCCGCAGTGCGACTCGTCGGTGCGCGTGTCGCGGCAGAAGGCGCCGCAGAGCGTGAGGCCTTGCGGGCACCCCACGGCGGAAGCGTCGGCCGCGCCGGGGCACACGTTGTTGGCGCAGAAGGCCCAGTCGTCGGTGCTGCACGCCGACGCGGCCGCGAGCGCGACCAGCAGCGCGGCCCGCGCGAGCCCGCTCACAGCGCCCCCGAGAGGCCCACGAGGGCGCCGTCGCCCCGCGGCACCACGTGCAGCGCGGTCGCGCGCGCCGGCGGCGA
>CAISKJ010001214.1 GCA_903885885.1 uncultured delta proteobacterium | reverse complement strand
GTTGGGGCGCAGCACGTCGAGGTTGACGCCCGCGCGCACGAGCGCCTCACGCTGCGCGCTGAGGAGCCGCCGCACGCCGCTCTGCGCGAGCTCGACGAGGGCGTCGACGCGCTCGCGGGGCACGGGCGCGTCCTCCGCCGTCGCCTGCACCTCGACGATGGCGCCGCTCGCCGTCGAGACGAGGTTGAGGTCCATCTCGGCGCGGCTGTCTTCTTCGTAGTTGAGGTCGAGGAGCGCCTCGCCGCCCACGACGCCCGCGCTCACCGCGGCGACCATTTCGCGCAGCGGCGGGCGCGTGACGAGGCCCCGCTTGCGCAGGTCGTTGAGGGCGATAGAGAGTGCCACCATGGCGCCCGTCACGCTGGCCGTGCGGGTGCCGCCGTCGGCCTCGAGCACGTCGCAGTCGATGGTGATCGTGCGCTCGCCGAGGGCCTTGAGGTCGACCGCCGACCGCAGCGCGCGCCCGATGAGCCGCGCGATCTCGTGCGACCGGCCGCCGAGGGGCCTGCCGTTGAACCCGTCGCGCGACTGGCGCTTCGTGCCCGCCCGCGGGTGCATCATGTACTCGGCGGTGACCCACCCCTGCGACTTGCCGCGCAGAAAGTCCTTCACGCCCTCGTCGACGCTGGCCACGCAGAGCACCACGGTGCCCCCCGCGCGCACCAGCACGCTGCCCTCACACTGGCGCTTCCACCCCGGCAGCATCTCGACAGGGCGCAGATCGCCGCTCGCTCGACCGTCTCTTCGCATGCCGCACTCTTGTCCGTTCGCGGCGGCCTTGTCTACGCCGCGCACGACGGGCGCCGGGCCGCCCCGGGCCGATGATGCGGCGCGCTTGCCAATCGGCCGGGGGCAACGCTACGGTCGCCCGAGGGATGAGCCACTCGACGCTTTCGAACGCGCCCGCGGCCTTGCGCGCCGAGCCCGAGGCGGTCATCGGTGAGAAGTACAAGGTCGCGCGCCTCCTCGGCGAGGGCGGCATGGGGGCCGTGTACGAGGCCGAGAACACGTGGACGCGCCGCCGCGTGGCCGTGAAGCTGATGCGCCCGGAGTTTGCGAGCGACCCCGAGGCCTCGGAGCGCTTCTTGCGCGAGGCCCGCAGCGCGGCGCAGGTCGACCACCCCAACGTGGTGAGCGTGCTCGACATGGGCCGCGACGCCCGAACCGACGCGCTCTTCATCGTGCAGGAGTACCTCGTCGGCCGCGAGCTGCGCGCGCTGCTCGACGAGCGCGGCGCGCTCCCGCCGGAGCAGGCGCTCGAGCTCGTGCTCCCCGTGATCGACGGCCTCGTGGCGGCCCACGCGCACGGCGTGGTGCACCGCGACCTCAAACCCGAGAACATCTTTCTGGTGCAGTCGCGCACGGGCCGCACGGTGCCCAAGCTCATCGACTTTGGCATCGCCAAGGAGCTGCGCCCGCGCGAGAACGAGTTTCGCACCATGATCGGGCAGACCATGGGCACGCCGGGCTACATGTCGCCCGAGCAGGCCCGCGGCGACCTCGACATCGACGCGCGCACCGACGTGTGGGCCATGGGCATCGTGCTCTACGAGATGCTCTCCGGGCGCATCCCCTACGAGTACGACGAGAACCTGCAGGTGATGCTGGCGCGTTTGATCATGAACGACCCGCTGCCGCTCGAGCGCGCCGCGCCCGCCATCGCGCCCGAGCTCTGCGCCGTGGTGGCGCGCGCACTCCAGCGCGACCGCACGCAGCGCTACCCCGACATGCAGTCGTTCTACAACGCGCTCTCGGCGACGCCGCTCGGCGGCCGCGTGCGCGACACGCTGCGCAAGGCCGCGCCCGCCGACGTGTCGTCGCCCGCGATCGCCGCGCCCCCCAGCGACGCGCCCGCCGTTACACCGGTACCATCTCCTGATGGGCCGATCGTCTCAGCGCCCCCCGCGCGCCGCACGCGCGCCTCGCGGATCG
>CAISKJ010001213.1 GCA_903885885.1 uncultured delta proteobacterium | reverse complement strand
GTACTTCAACGACAACCAGCGCCAGGCCACGAAGGACGCGGGGCAGATCGCCGGCCTCGACGTGATTCGGATCATCAACGAGCCCACCGCGGCGGCCCTCGCGTACGGCTTCGGCCGTAACATGGACCGCACCGTGGCCGTGTACGACCTCGGCGGCGGCACCTTCGACATCTCGATCCTCGAGATCGGGTCGGAGGGTGTGTTCCGCGTGGTGAGCACCAACGGCGACACGTTTCTGGGCGGCGAAGACTTCGACGCCCGCGTGATCGACTGGCTCGTCGACGGCTTCAAGAGCGAGCACGGCATCGACCTCCGCAAAGATCGCATGGCCCTGCAGCGCCTCAAAGACGCGGCGGAGAAGGCCAAGATCGAGCTGTCGAGCGTGCGCGAGGTGGAGATCAACCTCCCGTTCATCATCTCGTCGGGGCGCAACGAGGCGCTGCACCTGCAGCGCGTGCTCACGCGCGCCGAGTTCGAGAAGCTCACCGGCGACCTCGTGGAGCGCACCGTCGAGATCGTGCGTCAGACCCTCGAAGACGCGGGCCTCTCGCGCGACGAGGTCGAAGACGTGGTGCTCGTCGGCGGGATGACGCGCATGCCGCGGGTGGAGCGCGCGGTGGCCGAGTTCTTCGGCCGCGAGCCCAGCAAGGGCGTGCACCCCGACGAGGTGGTGGCCGTGGGCGCGGGCATCCAGGGCGCGGCCCTCGGCGAGGAGGCCTCGCTGCAGAACAAGGTGGTGCTCCTCGACGTCACGCCGCAGACGCTGGGCATGATGGTGGCGGGCGGGCTCTTCGAGCCGCTCATTCCCAAAGACACCACGGTGCCCACCATGCGCACCAAGAGCTTCACCACGTCGCGCGACAACCAGACGGCGGTGAAGATTCTTGTCATGCAGGGCGAGAACGATCAGGCCGACAAGAACGAGCTCCTCGGGGAGTTCATCTTGACGGGGCTGCGGCGCGCGGGCGCCGGCGCGGTCGAGATCGAGGTGACCTTCGAGATCAACGCCGACGGCATCGTGAGCGTGCACGCGAAGGACCTCGAGACGGGCAAGGAGCAGTCGATCACCGTGACGGCCACGTCGGGCCTCACGCAAGACGAGCTCCGCGACATGATCGACGCGGGCGAGCAGTACGCCGTCGAGCGCAAGCGCGACGAGGAGTTCGAGAGCAAGAAGCAAGAGGCCGAGGGTCTCATTCACGAGATCGAGCGGCTCTTCGACAAGGTGGCCAAGGTGGTCGGCGGCAGCGACTATGGTCGCGACGCGCTCGAGAAGGCCCACGGGGTCATCGAGCGCACCCGCATCGCCCTCGACCGCCGCGACACCGCGGCCATCAAGGAGCAGGTCGACGCCCTCTCGCGCACGCTGCGTATGTTCAAGGGCGTGGTGCAGAAGGGCTGAAGCGCCGCCGTCGCGCGGCGCGAGAGAGACAACGTTGATGGGCAACCGCGAGCGCAGCAAAGACCCGCCCGCAGACGTCGCGATCGATGGGTGGTTCGACCTCCTCGACGACGAGGCGGACGCCTCTGCCCCGCGCCCGACGCAGCGCCCCACGAAGAGCCCGCAGGGCGCGAACCTCAGCGCCCTCAACGAGATTTCGAACAAGGTGACCCCGGTGATGCTCTCGCCGGTGCACCACCTCCTGCCGGCCATCGAGCCCACGCACCTCAGCAACGAGCCCCGCGACGTGTGGGAGACCGACGTCGGCAACGAGCTCGACTCGTTCTTCGCGGTGCCGCCCGCCAACGCGGCGCCCCGCGCCGAGCGCAAGAGCGACCCCGAGCCCGCCGCGCCCACCACCGAGCTCTCCGAAGACGACGGCGAGGAGTTTCTCGACTTCGGCGACACCCTGGGGGTGATCACCGAGGCTTCGCCGCCGGCCTCGCGCGATGTTGTCCCCGCGTCGCCGACGGGCATCCGCGACTTCGCCGACAGCCCCGCCGCGCCTCCGCAAGCCCCTCCGCAAGCCCCTCCGCCGACGCCGCCGGCGGTGACCGCGCAGCGCCTCCCCGACCCTGCGGGCGTGCCCACCTCGACCCCGCTGCCCGAGACCCTGCTCCACCCCCGCTCGGTGCCTCCGGCGGGGCCTGCGCTCGTCTCCATGGCCGACGAAGACGCCTTCGATCTCAGCGATTTCGACCGCTGGGGCAAGGCCGACGACGACGTGACCCCCGCCGCGGGCTTTCAAGCCTTCGCGAAGGCCCCCGACGCGCCCGACGCGCTCGCCATGTCGCGCACCATCGCGGGCCTCACGGCCCCGCTCACCAGCGCCGCCGAGGCCCCGACGCCCGACCCCGCGGAGGCCGCCTCTACGCCCGTGCGCCTCGCGTCGACCACGCGCCACTGGGGTGAGCCCGCGGTGCCGGCCGCACCCGTCGAGGCTCGCTCGGCCACGCGCTCGATCGCTGCGAGCCACTCGAGCTCGGCCTGCGCGAGCGCGGCG
>CAISKJ010001212.1 GCA_903885885.1 uncultured delta proteobacterium | reverse complement strand
GGCGTACACCGACGCGACGCCCGAAGACGACTCGCCCGCAAGCCTCGTGGCGCAGTCGGCGACGATTGATGACACCCCCGTTGCGCGCGCGTCGGTGCGCGAGATCGCGGCGGCCACCCGCGCCGCGCGCGCGAAGCGCACTCCTACGGCGGTGCAGCGCGCGACGGCGAAGGCCGACGCGGCGATCGCAAAGGCGGTGCGCGCCGCGCTCATCGCGGGCGGCATTCGTGGCGCCGAGGTGACGGTGGGGAGGGCGGGGGTGCGCATCGCGCTCACCCGGACCCAGGGCGAGCGCCTCGCGCGCAAGTTGTAGGAGCGAACCGAAGAGGCGAGCGGCGAGACGGCGCCTACTGCGCGTCTTGCACGATGCGGAACTCGACGCGGCGGTTCTGCGCGCGCGCGGCGGGCGTGGTCGCGCCCTGCACGAGGGGGCGCGTCTCGCCGAAGCCCTCGGAGGTGAGGCGACCGGCCTCGACGCGCCCGGTGGTGGTGAGCCAGCGCATGACCGAGGCCGCGCGGCGCTGCGAGAGGGCGAGGTTGGTGGCGTCGACGCCGACGTCGTCGGTGTGGCCCTCGATGGCGATGTGGCGCAGCTCGGGCGTCGAGCGCAGCGCGTCGGCCACCGCGTTCATGAGCGGGAAGCTCACGGGGAGGATGACGTCGCTGTTCACGGCGAAGAACACCGGGCGCAGGATGCGGAGCGCGCCGTTCTCGAGCACGAGGAGGCCGGGGCAGCCGTTGCGCAGGGGGTTGGAGCTCGGGGCGCCGGGCTGCGTGGGGCAGTGGTCGACGGCGTCGGGCACGTTGTCGTGGTCGCCGTCGGGGGCGGGGCAGCCGGCGCGGGCCGGGTCGGGGTGGATGCCCGCGGGCTCCGTCGGGCACTGGTCGCCGTGGTCGTACACCGCGTCGTGGTCGGAGTCGGCGTCGGGGCAGCCGGCGCGCTCGGGGTGGGGGTGCGGGCCCGCGGGGTCGGTGGGGCAGAGGTCGTCGGCGCCGTAGACCTGGTCGTTGTCGTCGTCGGCGAGGGGGCAGCCCGCGCGCGCCGTGTCGGGGTGATCGCCCGCGGCCACGGTGGGGCAGAGGTCGTCGGCGCCGTAGACGTTGTCGTGGTCTTCGTCGGAGGCGGGGCAGCCGCGGCGGGCCGCGTCGGGGTGGTCGCCCGCGGGCTCGCTCACGCACTGGTCGTCGGGGTCGACGACGCCGTCGTGGTCGGTGTCGCTCGGCGGGGGCGTCGGCGGGGGCGTCGGCGGGGCGTCGGCGAGGGAGTAGATGGCGAGCGAGATGCCCGCGCTCCACCACTGGAGGTCGGCCGAGGCGGCGGCGGCCATCGAGCCGCCCGAGGGGACGTTCACGCGCGCGGGCGAGCCGTCGGTGCCGTCGAAGGTGTGAAAGAAGCGGCCGTAGGGGCCGATGGCGATGCGGCGCGAGAGAAAGAACTCGATGCCGAGGCCGGCGTCGACGCCGAAGCGGTTCACCGGGCCGACGGCGTGGACGGCGGCGTCGCCGTCGATCCACAGGCGGGCCACGTCGCCGAGCTTGGGCTCGATGCGAATGCCGCCGAAGCCGAAGATGAGCGGCACGTCGGCCTGGTTGTCGGGGCGAAAGAAGCGCCCGGCGCCCGCGCCGAGCTGGAGCGACAGGGGCTCGAAGAGGCGGTACGAGACGCGCGCCGAGACCTCACCCGTGAGGGTGCTGGTGTTCACGTCGGTGTGGGTAAAATCACGGATCGAGGTGCCCGCGCCGGCCTCGAGGCGGAAGACCCAGCCCGAGTACTCCTGTGCGTTGGCGACCGACGGTGCGAGCGCGAGGGCGAGGCCGGCGGTCGCGAGCAGGGAGGTGCGCTTCGACGGGTTCATGAACGCTCCAAAGAGGGCGCCGTACGGGAGATACGAGTGCGAGAGAAAAACAGGGCGCCGCGGCGCCGATGGCTAACGCACTTCACAGCCTCTTCGCAACGACAGAATGGTCGCGCGCGGCGGTGGCATACACCCCCGCGGAACCCTTAGAGTCACAGCGAAAATGCATGGCACCGAGCACCCCACGGTGGAGGTTCGCGCGCTCACCCGACGCTTCGGCGCGCGGGTGGTGCTCGAGGGCGTCGACCTCGCCCTCGCGCCCGGCGAGATCTTCGGATTGCTCGGCCCCAACGGCGCGGGCAAGAGCACCACGCTGAACATTCTCATGGGCTTTCTGCGCCCCACCGCGGGGTCGGCCGCGCTGTGCGGCCTCGACTGCACCCGCGACGCGCGCGCCGTGATGGCCCTCGTGGGGCACATGCCCGAGGAGCCTACGCTCTTCGAAAACCTCACCGGGCGAGAGCTTCTGTCGTTCGTGCTCTCGATGCGGGGCCTGTCGTCGCCGGACCGGTGGCGCGCGGTGGGCGCGCGCGTCGAGCGCCTCGGCCTCGACGCCGAGTTCGACCAGCTCGTGGCGGGGTACTCCATGGGCACGCGCAAGAAGCTCGCGCTGGTGGCGGCCCTCGCGCACGACCCCAGGGTGCTGCTCCTCGACGAGCCCACCAACGGCCTCGACCCGGTGGTGGCTCGCGAGGTGCGCGCGCTCCTCGAAGAGCTCGCGCATGGCGGGGTCACGGTGCTGCTCTCGACGCACCTGCTCGACGTGGCGCAGCGCGTGTGTCACCGCCTCGGGGTGCTCGCGCGGGGGCGCCTCCGGGCGCTGGGCACGCACGACGAGGTGTGCGCGCAGGCGGGCGGCGCGGCGTCGCTCGAGGAGGCCTTCCTCGCGCTCACGGGGCGCGCCGAGGCGCCGTGAGGGAGCCCCCTGCGGTGACCGTGCGCGCGCAGCTCGCGGCGGTGGCCGCCATGCTCGCGCGCTCGACGGTCAACTCCCTGCGCCGACGGCAGGGGAGCGGGGCGCTCGTGGTGCTCCCGCTGCTGGTGACCTTCCTCGCCATCGAGCTGGGTCGCTTCGGCGCGCGCTCGGCCGACGGGATGACCCGCGTGCTCGGCCTCGTGCCCTACGACCGCGCGGTGCACTACGCGTCGTTCTGGCTCCTCGAGCTCACCCTCGCGCTCACGGCGCTGAAGTACGCGCGGGTGGTGCCCGGCCGCGGCGCGCGCAAGCTCTTCGACACGACGCTCCTGCGGGCCCTGCCGCTGTCTCCCGCGGCGCGCGCGCTCGGCGAGGTGATCGCCGCCAACGCCTACAGCGCGGGCGCGGTGGCCTTCGTGATGGCGCCCACGCTCTGGGGGCTCTGCCGTCACGCGCACGGGGTCCGCGCGTCGATCGCCGTGGTGGCGTCGCTCTCGCTCGCGGCCAACCTCGCGGCGAGCGCGGTCGCCGTGGCCCTGCACGACGGCGCGTCGCGGCGCCTCGCGGGGCGCGCCCTCGACGCGGCGCGGGTGCTCGCAGCCGTGGCGGGCGTCGGGCTCATGGGGCTCTTCACCGTGGGAGGTCCCCTCGGCGCGGGCCTCGCCACGCGCCTGCGCACCGGCATGACCGTGCCGCGGTGGAGCGTGTGGCTCCCGACGCGCCCCCTCGTGCGCTGGATCCTCGGCGAGGCCGACCCCTCCACGGTGCTCCGCGCGCTCGCCCTGATGGTCGTGCCGATTGCCATTTCGACCGCGGTCTTCGCGTGGCGGGCGCGCGCGCCGGGCGACCTCGCGCTCGACGCGCCGTGGGAGCCGCTGGGGGCGCGGCGCTGGGAGCCGTCGCTCGCGGCGTGGCGCGTGGAGCTTCGCGCGCTGTTGCGTCAGGCGCCGTACCTCGTGCTGGCGGCCCCGGCGTTTCTCACCTTCTTCGCGCTGCTGGCGATGGGTGCGCGGGCCTCGACGGGGGCCGACCTTCCGCTGCTCGTGCTCATGGGCCTCGTCGCGTGGGCGGTGGTGGTGATGGGCACGGCCCTCACGGGGGCGGCCTCGCGCCGCTGGCGCCGCGTCCTGTGGATCCCCCTCGCGGTGGGGCGCCCCCACGTCGAGTCGATGCGCGCCGTGGCGATCGCCAACCTGGTGATGACCGCGCCGCTCACGCTCGCGCCCCTCGTGGTGCTCCTGCGCGTCGAGCGCCCGGCGCTGTGGTGGTACCCGCGCATGACGCTGGGGCTCCTCGCGGCGCTCGCGGTGGGCCAGCGGCTGCAGTCGGCGGCGCTCTTTCTGCTCATCGACCCGGCGCCCGATCGGCTCACGGGGCTCTCCGTGGGCGCGCTCTTCGGCGTGCTCGCGGCGTCGCTCCCCACGGCGGGCCTCGCGGTGATGCTCTCGGCCACGGCGCTCGGGCAGTGGGCCGCGGCGCTGGGTCTCCTGGCGCTCATCGCGTGGTCCCTCGAGCGCGCGGCCGACGCGCGCCTGCGGTGGATCCGCGACCCCGACGGCGACCCCGACCGCGAGCGGCGCGCGTGGCCCGCGCTGCGCACCTTCGGCGTCGCCCTCATGGCGCAGGTCGTGGTGATGGAGGCCTGCACGGCGGTCTTCGACGCGTCCGTCGCGGTGGCCATCGTGGCGGGCTACGCCGCCTTCGCGGGCTTCGTCGTGCCGGCCTCGGTGCGCGCGTGGCGCCGCGAGGCCCTCGCGCCCCGGTGGACGCGCCCGACCGCCCTCGCCGTGGGAGCCCTGCTGGGCGCGGCGAACTTCGCGCTCACCGTGGCCGCGATGCGCGCGCTGCGGGGCCCGGGGCGCGGCGGCGCGAGCGCGGCG
>CAISKJ010001211.1 GCA_903885885.1 uncultured delta proteobacterium | reverse complement strand
TGTATGGGGCAATCGCTTCCCGGCCACCGCCGCCTCCAACCTGCTCGCAGGGATTCAAGCGTCGTACGTCGATGTCGACACCGTGCTCGACGAGAACATCTGCGCGTCGGGACCGATTCGCTTCACCGAAGCCAACTTCAACGGCGCGCCGGTGACGTTCCGGTGCGACCCCTACGGCTCCTTCACGCTCTCGCTCAGCGCTGCCCCGTGACCACAAAGGACACCTCGATGAATCAACGCAACGTTCGTCGCGCGCCGATCGCCCTCCTCGCGCTCGCGCTCCCGTTCACGGCGCTCGGCACCGACGCGCAGGCGCAGATCGCAACGCGCGAGATCGACCTCACGGTGCGGATCGACGACCACAAGCCCTCCGGCGATGCGTGGGACGCCTTCGGGGGAGCGCCCGACGTGGCCATTTGCGTGAGCTCGGCGCTCGGGCGCCAGTGCTTCGCAGCGGGCAGCGGGATCTACAACTCGCCCGCGGAGTTCGGCCGCGCCCGGTGCCAGGACAGCACGCGGTGCTCCTTCGATTTTCGCGTCCCGGCGACGGGTCCGTTCCGCCTCGAGATCTACGACGTCGACGTGTCCGACCACGACTTCGTCGGCTCCTGCGCGGTCACCCCCGATGGCAACGCCTTCTCGGGCCGCTGCGGCAGCGCCCGCGTCACCGTGCGCTGACCTCCGCCCCCCTGCACATCCAGGCCTGACGCCCGGTCTCATACTTCGAAAGCGGCTTACAGCAAGACGTTCTGGCTGCTCCGGCGGGTAAACCAGAGCCCCCGGGAAGCCGTTTTCGAGCGCCCAAACCTGCGGTCAAACGGCCACGCGAGGCGATCGAAGGTCAGGCCCTCCCGCCTACGCAGCACGGGCGCGACAACGAGGTCGCGATGCTGATCGAGGGTGGCGCTCGTGCGCTCACGTAGCGGCCTCACGCACGGGCGCCCGGTCGAGATACACTTTGCCATCGTGAGCGACGCCGACGATCCGCAGTCTCTCTCGCGCTCCGCCGTAGCCGCGTGGGCGCAGAAGCAGCAGCAGGCGCGCGAGGCCGCCCTCACGGCCGAGCAACGCATCGCGCTCGCCGTCATCCTGGGACGGCGCGCGCGCGCACTCCGGGCGCCGGCAAAGCCATGACCGATCCGTGGGCGGGCGCAGTGATCGACCTCATCGAACGGACGTCCGACGCCCTCGCGGCGCCGCGCGTCGCGCTGCGCCTCGACCGCAAGCTCGCGCGCGTGCTCGCCGACGTCGACGACACCGCGGAAGATTAGCAACGGCGCACGGGATTCCGCAGGCGGGCAAAGAAGACTCGCCGAAGCCGCGCTTTATGTGCGGTGAGGGGAGGAGACGCCGCATGGCAAGGTGGATCCGTCGACCCACGATGGGAGAGATGGATCGACAGACTTTCAGTCGTCGACGAAGAGCTCGTCGACGCCACTCGCGCCGACGCAGCGCTCGAGCCAGCGCGCGAGGCGATCGGTGTCGGCCTCGGCGACCAGCACCGCCCGCTGGTGCTCGGTGAACGCGAGCCCCTGGCGCTCTGCGAGGTGCACGATCGCGCGAACGAGGCTGGCCTGCGCGCGCGCCGCGCGATCGACCGCGGCGTCGGCAACCTGCTGGCTCTCGGCCGCC
>CAISKJ010001210.1 GCA_903885885.1 uncultured delta proteobacterium | reverse complement strand
CGATCGTACAGCTCGGCAACCTCTACCTCGCCACGGGCGACCTCGAGCGCGCGCGGCAGAGCTTCGAGGCGGCGCTGCGGGTGTTCCCCGCGTATCCGACGGCCCTCGACGCGCGGGCGACGGTGAAGCGACTCCGCGGCGACCTCGCGGGCGCCATCGCCGACGCCGCCGCGGCGGTGGAGGGTGCGACGACGACGGAGCACCTCGTCCACCTGGGCGAGGCGCAAGAGGCCGCGTCGCGCAGCGCCGAGGCCGCCGCCACGTTCGCGCAGGCCGAGCGCGCGGGGCGCCGCTCCGACCCGCGCACGCTGGCGCTCTACTACGCCAACCACGACCGCGAGCACGAGGCCGCGGTGGCCCTCGCGCGGCGCGAGGTGGCGTCGCGCGCCGACGACGTGTACGCGCTCGACGTGCTCGCGTGGGCGCTCCATCGCGCCGGTCACCTCGACGAGGCCGCGACGCTGTGCGACCGCGCGCGGCGCATGGGCACGCGCGAGGCGCGCTTCTCCTATCACGCGGGCATGATCGCGCTCGCCCTCGGACACCGCGACGAGGCGGCGACGCTGCTGCGCGAGGCGCTTCGCATCAACCCCAGCTTCGACGCGCGCGGCGCCGACGACGCGCGGCGCGTCCTCGCGACGCTCGGGGGCGTCGGAGAGGTGCGCGTCGCGGATCGTTGAGGGGGGTTCGCGGGGTCGGGCGTCGCGCCCACCCCCCACCAGGCGGTGGGCGCGTCGCGGGTCAGAGGGTGGTCACGAGAAAGACCTGGCCCGCGCCGTTGGCGCTCTCGTCGGCCACGGCCCACACGTCGCGCATGCGCGCGCGGTGGAGGCCCATCGGGGTGCTCATGCCGGCGGAGAGCGAGGCGGGCGCCGAGGCGCGTCCGTCGGGGCCCGCGAAGGTGAGGAGCCCGTCGCCCGCCTGCGGGTCGGCGCCCGAGAAGAGCGCGCTGCGGCTGTCCATCGCGTACGCGAGGCCCGCGGGGTAGTTGGCCACGAGGCCGACCGCGAAGTCGGTGACCGCCGTCGCGCCGACGAGCACCGCGGTGGCCGAACGCGCGCCGCCGCGGCGGGTGTCGTGACAGAGAATGGCACCCGACGGAGCCTGCGAGACGCCCGACGGATCGACGAGGTTCGTCGTGAGCAGCGTGGCCATTCCGCCACCGCGCGGCACGCGGAAGAGGGCGCGCGTGAGGTCGGTGTCGGTGGCGCGCTGCCCCGCGATGAGCAGGTCGTTGCCGTCGGCGCTGACCGTGATGGCCGCGGGACGCACGAGCTCGGCGCCGAGGTTGACGAGCGACGGCGCGCCGCCCATCGCGGGGATGCTGAACACCGCCCCGATGTCGGGCTGGGTGCCGCGGTCGGCCGACTGATCGGCGACGTAGAGCGTCGCATCGTCGCCCGAGATCGTGATGCCGAGGGGAAACTCGAGCCCGCCGCCCATCGTGACCACCGTGGGCGTCGCAGGCGGCGCGCCCGGCGCGGGCACCGTCGCGCGAAACACCGCGGCCTCTCCCGTCGGCGTGAACGCGGTGAAGTACACCGCCGTGCCCGCGGCGTTGGGCACCGCGTCGAGCGGGCGCACGCAGACCGTGCCGCAGTCGACCACGGCGCGCGACGAGGCGCTCATGGCGGGCCCGTCGACGGGCGCGTCGCGCGGCGGCTCTACATCGGGCGGGGGCGTTACGTCGGGCGGCGCCGTGAGGACCGCGGGCGTGTCGACGGGCGCGTCGGCGGACGTATCGACGGCGGCGTCGCGCGCGGCGGTCGGGCCGTCACAGGCCGCGAGGCCCATGGCGAGCGATCCTGCGGCGAGCCACGGCCACCGTGAGAGAGGCGGATTCCCGATCAACATTTGCGGCCTCCAGATGAGTGCGTTGCGTCGGTGGATGCCCAGCGGCGGGGGCGTCGCCCCGTCGATGCGCAGACCCACTTCCTTGTGCGCGCACTACGTCGCCCCGTCGGCCCGTGGATTTGGCCTCCGCCGTTCTCACACAATCGGTCGCGCTTTCAGGGGTTGGGTCGGCGCCCGGGGTCACGCCGCAGGCGCTGTCAGCGCGGGGCGCTCATGAACGCGCGACGCCGCTGCGCGAAGGTCACCAGCGTGGCCTCGACGCGCCCGTTCACGCTCTCGGGCGGAAACGCGCCGTGCTCGTCGCGGTCGCCCGCGGGGAGGCCCGTGAGCACCTCGATGCCCTCGTCGACGCTCTCGACCGCCCACACGCGGAAGCGCCCCTCGCGCACGGCCGCCACCACGTCGTCGCGCAGCATCAGGTCGCCCACGTTGGCGCGCGGAATCACCACGCCTTCGGCCCCGGTGAGCCCGTGCATGGCGCACACGTCGAAGAAGCCCTCGATCTTCTCGTTGACGCCTCCGACGGCCTGCACGCACCCGTGCTGGTCGATGGCGCCCGTCACGGCCACGCTCTGCCGCACCGGCACGCCCGCGAGCGACGAGAGCAGCGCGTAGGCCTCCGCCGACGAGGCGCTGTCGCCATCGACGCCCACGTAGCTCTGTTCGAACACCACCGTGCTGTGCAGCGAGAGCGGCAGCTCGCGCGCGTAGCGCCCGCCGAGCCAGCCCGACAGAATCATGAGCCCCTTGGTGTGAATCGACCCGCCGAGCTCGGTCTCGCGCTCGACGTCGAGCACCTCGCCGGCGCCCACGCGCACGCGCGCCGTCACGCGGTTGGGGTGCGCGAAGGCGAAGCGGCCGAGGTCGATCACCGCGAGCGCGTTCACCTGTCCGAGGCGCGTGCCGGCCACCTCGACGCGCAGCACGCCGCGGCGAATCTCGTCGAGCACGAGCGCGCGCAGACGGTCGAGGCGGTGCACCCGCGCGTCGTGGGCCGCGAGCACGTCGCCCTCCGACACGATCGCGTTGCCCAGCTCGGCGGCGCGGTGGTCCGACTCGCGCAAGAGGTCGGCGAGCTCTTCGAAGCGCGTGGAGAGCTTCGAAGCGTGGCCGGCGATGCGCGCGGCGCGGTCGATCACGCGGGCGACGGCGCTGCGCGCGAAGGGTCGCAGCGACTCG
>CAISKJ010001209.1 GCA_903885885.1 uncultured delta proteobacterium | reverse complement strand
TGGCGGGCGAGGAACAAGAAGAGGGAGGTAGCGTACACATGCGGGAAGGGGGAGGCAATCAAAGTATTTCCTTTACTGGAGACTCTTCTTTCCTTCGCAGCTCCTCCCGTCGCGGCTCCTCCCCTAGCGCGCCCCGCGGCGCGTCCGCGGTCGCCGTCGGGCCTGCGCTGCGCGTCGACGCCGGGCGCGCCCGCACGGGCCCCCTACGGCCTCGCGCTGGCGGCCCTCGCGGCCCTCGGGCTCCGTCGTCGCGCTACTCCGCGAGCACGGTGAAGAGGTACTCCCCGGCGCGCGACGTTCCCGCGGCCACGTAGGAGTCGACGACGAAGTACCATCTGCCCGGCGCGAGGTCGACGGTGAGGGTCTTGTCGTCGCGGCGCACGCACCCCGCGGCGGTTCCGGTGCGATCGATGAGGTGCAGGTCGACGTCGGTGGCGCCGCGCACGAACACCTGGGCGCGCACGCGCGTGGGGCGGGCGACGTCGAGGCGGTACCAGCGCTCGGGCCCCGACTCGTCGGCGGCGGCCATGCAGCCCGTGTAGCGCGCGATGGCGCGGGTGTTCGAGCTGCGCGTGTCGCGGCCGTCGACGAAGGGCAGCGCGGCGATCACGTAGGGGGCTTCGACGCTCCCATCGCCCGCGAGGCGCGGGGCGTCGCGGTCGGGCGCGGCGGCGCCGCGCGCGGTCACGGCCACCACGCGATCGAGCGTCTGCAGGGTGTGCAGGTTTCGCACGTTGTGCCCATATTGAAGGCCCGCGGCGGTGAACACGCACCCGCGACCGGCGCCCGTCGGGGCATACACGTTGAGGTGCAAATTGTCGGGCCCGAGGCCGCGGCGGGGAATGCGCGCGAGCTCGCGGTGCGTGTCGATGTAGGGCACGCGGTGCGACTGCGCGAGGGCGCGCGCGACGGCGTTGTAGCGCGGCACCCAGGTGTCGGCGTCGGCGTTGTCGCCGCGCGCGGGGATCGACGTAATGAGCGGGACCACTCCCGCGGCGAGGAGGGCGTCGGTGAGCGTCCACATGCCGACGGCGTAGCGGTCGATGTCGCGCGTTTGAATGTCGTTGGTGCCGAACATCACGGTGGCGTAGCGCGGGGTCACGGCGGCGAGCTCGCGCGCGACGGGCGAAGGCGAGCCCGCGAGGGCGCTGCCGACGCTCCACCCGACGGTGGCCGCGAGCGAAACGCGGTCGAAGGCCGTGGTGCCGCCGAGGCGCCCGGAGCGAAAGAGGTCGATGGTGGGCTGCAGCGCGGCGCGCCCCGCGAGGTCGACGTTGGCGCCCGCGAAGCACGCGAGAAAGCCGGTGTTGACGGTGTTGGAGTCGCCCACCTTGCTGAACTCGCGCGCGACGGTGCCGGTGCCGCGGCGCACGATGGCCGCGAGGGAGGTCACGATGTCGGCGGTGATGGGCGAGAGCGAGCGGTCGGCGGTGTAGAGCACCTCGCCCGGCGGCGGAGGCGGTGCTGCGTCGGGCACATCGGGCGCATCGGAGCCGTCGCGCGTGAGCGCGTCGGACGCATCCAGACCGTCGCCCGTGAGCGCGTCGGAGCCGTCGGAGCCGTCGCGGACGTCAGGCGCGTCGGAGCCGTCGGAGCCGTCGCGCGTGAGCGCGTCGGAGGCATCGGACGCGTTGGACGCATCGTATGCGTCGGTGTCATCCACGGTGAGCGCGTCCGTGGATGCGTCGTCGGCGGCGAGGTCGGGCGCACCACAGCCGACCAGGACGAACGCCGCAGTGGCCAACCGTGCTCGCATGGGCGCGACGATAACACCCGCGACGGATGGCGCGCTGCGGTTGATACTCGCCCGATGCGACTGCACTACCACCCGCTCTCGTCGTACTCGCGCAAGGCCGCCATGGGCATCGGGCTCCGCGGCGACGCTGTCGAGTTCGTGATGCTGAACCCCTTCGCGGGCGACCTCAAGACCCCGGCGTACCGCGCCATGAGCCCCTTCGGGAAGATGCCCGTGCTCGAGCTCGACGACGGCACGAGCGTCTTCGAATCGACGTCGATCCTCGAGCACCTCGAGGCGCGCGGCCCGCG
>CAISKJ010001208.1 GCA_903885885.1 uncultured delta proteobacterium | reverse complement strand
CGCCGAGCGCGGCGCGCTCGCCTCGCGGCTCGACGTGGTGGGCCCTGACCGTCTCGGCGACGTCGTGCTCGACCTCGACAGCGCCGCCCTCGCCGCGTGGCTCGCCTCGCCCACGGCCACCTGAGCGCGCCCGCGTCGCATCTGCGACGGAGCCGTCACGCACGGCCGCAGCCCGCGGCTCGTACCTCACCGACGCGAGCGCGTCGTGCTTCTCGGCCGCGCTCGCGTGGCGCGATGCCCCCGCCGAACCGTGGTAGCGCCCTCGCGCGCCCCGACGGGAGCCCGCGGCCCGCCGCGTCGATCGCGCAGGCCTGCGGACGCTGAGCGCCCCTTCATCACCTGCGGTGCGCGCCAACACCGCACGTGGTGAACGTCGCGGCGGGGCCCCGCGCGCGGCAGTTGCCGTGAGCCGCCGTCTGCCGAGAAGCATCACGTCCACCCTCCCGCGCGGACTCTGCGCCCTGCATCGCGCGGGGCAACGACCGGTGTACAACGGCGCACAGCGGCGCGTTGCCATCGCCCATCGAAGCACCGCAACATGCAACGCAATAGCAAGATCAAAAACAACAAAACAGCAAGGACTTTCGAACCATACTGCTCACACAAAAACACATAATTTAAAGCATTTGATGACTTTTTACATCTCAGCGAAGCGGCATACATCGATCGATTTGCCGCGAGAATCATGGGATTGCGTCGCGCGCGAAGGCTGGCGTATGGTCGCCGCCAAACAAGCGATGATCGCCCTACGCAAGCACCCTGGACGCGCCTCCGCGCGCGCGCTCGTCCCGCACCGTGGCTGGGGCGTTTTCGCGGGCGAGGCGCCATGAGCGAGGCGGCGGTCGACGCGTTCGGTCTCGTGGGCGCCGTGCTCGACGGCAAGTACGAGGTCTCGTCGGTGGTGGCCGAGGGGGGCTTCGGCGTGGTGTACCGCGCGACGCACCTCGGCCTCGCGAAGGCCGTCGCGCTCAAGGTGCTCAAGGTGCCGGCCGAGCTCGCCGCCGCGCCGCGCAAGGCCTTTCTCGAGAAGTTTCAGCAAGAGGCGCGGCTCATCGCAGCGCTCGAGCACCCGGCCATCGTGCGCGTGCTCGACTTCGGCGCGTCGCCGATGCCCGTCGGCGAGGCGGCGCCGTGGATGGTGCTCGAGTGGCTCGAGGGCCGCACGCTCGAGGCGCAGCTCGAGGCCCACGGCGGTCGCGGCGTGTCGCCGCCGCAGGTGCTCGAGATGCTCGCGCCGGTCTTCGCGGCCATCGGGCTCGCCCACGACGAGGGCATTTCGCACCGCGACCTCAAGCCCGCCAACCTCATGCTCGTGCAGTCGAAGCGCGGCGAGCTCGCGCTCAAGGTGCTCGACTTCGGCATCGCGAAGTTTTCCAACGACGACGAGCGCGTGGCGGGCTCGGGCTCCGGGGCCACCCGCACGAGCAGCGCGCTCGTCACCTTCTCGCTGCAGTACGCGGCGCCCGAGCAGCTTACGGGCATGCGCACCGGCGCGTGGACCGACGTGCACGCGCTCGCGCTCATCGTGGTCGAGATGCTCACGGGGCGCGCGCCCCTCGAGGGCAACGACATGAGCGAGCTCTACGCGGCCGCGCTCTCGCCCATGCGCCCGACGCCGTGGGCGAAGGGCGTCGACGTGGGCGCGTGGGAGCCCGTGCTGGCCAGGGCCCTCGCGTTCAAGCCCGCCGACCGCTTCGCGAGCGCAGCGGTTCTCTTCGATGCGCTCCGCGGCGCGCTGCCCGGCGCGCTGTGGCAGCCCGCGGCCGTGCGCGCCTCGCAGATGCCGTCGTACGCGCCCCCGATGATGACGCCGCCGACGGGCGCTCCGCTGGTGCCGACGACGCTGCGTGGCACCGAGGTGGCCTTCGCCACGGGCGGATCCTCGCGTCGCTGGCCCCTCGCCGTGGCGGTGGCATCGGTCGCGGTCATCGCGGTGGTGGCGCTCGTCGTGTTCGCAGGCGGCAACCACGACACGCACAGCGCTGTCACGGCGACGCCCATCGCGACGCCTCCAGCCGCGGCCCCCGCAGTGGCGCCCCCCGCGGTGGTGGTGCCCGTGGCGGCTTCAGCTCCGATGGCACCCGCGCTGGCACGAGTCGACGCGAGCGTCGCCCCGGTCGCGGCGCGGGGTTTGTCACGCAGGGGCGAGGCCGTCAGGGGGCCTCGGGCCCAGCGCGCTCCGATGATGGTGTTGCCGGGGCCGTCCGCACCGTCGACGCAGCAGGTCGTACCGATCGAGTGAGGGTTCGAAGATGACGCGGCAGATGCTTGGTGCGATTGCGCTCATGGCGAGCGTTCTGGCGGGCGGCGCGGCGCAGGCGCAAGACGGTCGGGCCGACCTCGCGCGTCGAGAACTCCTGGCGCAGGCCGAGAGCGCCCGGGCGTCGGGCAACCACGGCGAGGCGCTGCGGCTGGGGCTGCAGGCGGCGGAGATCCGCGCCACCCCGTCGCTGCGGCTGATGCTCGCGCAGGAGCACCGGTCGCTCGGGCACATCGTCGACGCGCTCGATCAGGCGAGCGCGTGTGTGCGCGAGGCCACCGCCGACGCGGGCCTGCGCAACCGCGAGACGATTCTCACGTCGTGCCGCTCGCTCGCCGCCGAGGTCGAGGCGGGGGTGGGGCGCCTGGTGGTCGACGTGACGCCGCGCAACGCTGCGGGCCTGCGGGTTGTTGTGGGCGACGCCGAGCTTCCGCGCGTGCTGCTGGGGGTCGCGACGCCCACGGCGCCAGGTGCGCTGGTCGTGCGCGTCGAAGCCGAGGGGATGGCGCCCACGACGCGCCGGGTGACCCTGCGCGCACGCGAGACGGAGACGGTGCGCGTCGAGCTGCAAGGGGTCGCCGTGCGCGCGGTCGAGACGGCGTCGACAGGTGTGCCCGGTGACAGCCAACCGACCAGCGCGCCGGCGGAGACGCGCTCGAGCACGCAACGCACGCTCGGCTGGGTCGCCCTGACGGCGGGCCTCGTGGGGTTGGGCGTCGGCATAGGCGGTGTGTTCTATCGCGACGATGGAGCAAGGGCCTACAACGAGAATCGCCTGCCGAACGGCGGTCACTGCCCGGGAAGCTCGTACACGGCAGCGCCGCAGCCCTTCGACTGTCAGGGCTACCTCGATCAGGTTGCGATCGGAGAAACCATGCAGTGGGCCGGGCTCATCGGCGGCGGTGTGCTGTCGGCGACGGGGCTCATTCTGATGGTCAGCGCCCCGGCGAGTGCGACAAGCCGCAGCGCACGGGTTCGGTGCGGTGTGGGTACGACGGGCCTCGGGCTCAACTGCGTGGGGAGTTTCTGAGCATGGTTCAATGGCGACTGGTGTGTCTGG
>CAISKJ010001207.1 GCA_903885885.1 uncultured delta proteobacterium | reverse complement strand
GAGAGGAAGCCCAGCACGCCGAGGCGGTAGTTGACCGTGACCAGCACCACGTCGCCCTCGGTGACGAGGCGCGTGCCGTCGTAGGTGGCCTCGGAGCCGCTGCCCGTGACGAAGCCGCCGCCGTGGATCCACACCATGACGGGCCGCGAGCCCGTGAGGCTCGGGGTGGTGACGTTCACGTGCAGACAGTCTTCGGTGCCGCTCGGTCCACCGGAGCCGAAGAGGCTCCCGCCCTGCGCGCACGACGAGCCCGCGACGGTGGCGTCGAGCGGCGTCGTCCACGGCGTCACGGGCGCGGGCGGCGCGAAGCGCAGCGGCCCCACCGGCGGCGCCGCGTAGGGGACGCGACGAAACACCTTGAGCCCGCCGCGTTGCAGCCCCACCACGGGTCCCGCGGCGGTCATCACGGTGACGTTCGTAGCGCCCGCGTCGACGCCCGCGTCGACCACCGCCGCGTCTGGCGAGGCGTCACCGCCGCCGCACGCGCACACGAGAAGAGACGCAACGATCGCAGCGCACACAGGCTTCATCGGAGCCTATGGGGAGGTCAATCCGCGCGCCTCGTCAACCCCATCGTGCGTCGGCGGCGGACGACGAGCATCGCCGCGATCGCAGCGAGGCCCCACGGCGCGCTCCGCGGCGCGCCCGCGCGACATCCGCAGCCCTCGGAAGGGGCCGGGCGGAGGTCGAGCGCGTCGTCGGCATCGCGCGCGACATCGACCGTCGGCGCATCGGCGCGCACGGCGTCGCGCGCGGCGTCGACGGGCGTCGTCACGTCGGCGGGCGCAGACGCGTCGAGGGGCGCGTCGAGGCCGTCGGGGTCGTCCCACGCGTACACCACCGGGGAGCCCGAAGCGCGGGCGAAGAAGGGCTCCGCAGGCCACGGGCGCCCCTCGGGGAGCGCGGCGATCTCCGCGGCCGAGACGATGCGCACGCGCGCCGCGAGGAAGCGCCAGTGCGCGAACGATGTGGCATCGCGCACGTGCCTCCGATGGCCCCGATCGAGGAGGTACACCGCGGGCCCGTCGGCGGCGCGCACGAGGTCGGGCGCCGCGGGCAGCGGGCTCCCCTCGGGCGCGGCGGCCACCACGGCGGGCGGCAGCGCGAGGTCGTCGCCGGGGTGTTGAAAATCCCACGCGGTCCACGAGGCCTCGTCGACCACGTGGCGACGCACGCCGGCCGGCGGCGACGGGGTCGCGCAGCGCACGCGACGCGGCGACGCGGCCAGCTCGACGCCCTGCCCCGAGAGGTTGTCGAACGCGTACGCGTGCACGGCCCGATCGACGCCGTCGCGCAGCGCCAGGGGCACCGGCACGCTGAAGGCCTGCGTGCAGCTCCCGAGCGCGGCGCAGAGGTCGGCGCGCCCGAACTCGGCGTGCACGCGATGGGCGACGGCGCCCGGCGTGAACACGGGGCCGCCGAAGCTGAGCAGCACGTCGCGCGCCTCGGCGGGCACGTCGGGGTCTTGCGCCCAGCCCGCGACGGCCTCGCAGGTGGCGCCGTCGAGGGTGCCCGCGGGGAGCCGCGTGGGGCAGTGCGCGGGGTTGGCAAACCCGCCCGGCGCGGTGAACGCGAGGTGCGTGGCCGCGAGGCGCAGCGAGCCGTCGGAGGGGCGGTTCACCACGCCCGCGCCCTGCATCCAGAAGACCGCCGAGCCGCCGCCGTCGAGGTTGAGCGCGTCCCACGCGCCGAGGTCGCGGAGGAACACCCCAAGCTCGTTGCAGGTCATGCCCGCGCGGCCCGCGGCGCGGCCGTCGACCACGGCGACGTAGAGCGTGCGACGGTCGCGGCTGAGCCCCACGGCGGTGCGCGGGTTGCGCGGGCACAGCGTGGTGTCGCCGCTGTTGTCGGGGAGCTCGCCGGCGATCACCACCGAGGGGTGGCCCGACACGAGCTGGGTCATCCAGGGTTCGGGCTCGCGCACGACGGCGTGGTGAACGATCTCCGCGCGGTTGAGGCCGAAGGCGATCTGGCCCACGTAGTCGTGGTCGGGCCCGCCCCAGCGCGTGCCGTTGCCCACCACGGGGCCGTCGATGCGGGTCCAGTCGGCGGGGTCGTAGAAGTTGGCGTTCACCGCGAGCTGAGCGCCCACCGCGGCGGCGAAGCGCGGCACCGTCTGCCGCCCCTCGGCGGGCAGCGTGGCGCGCGCGGCGATGCCGCCGCGGCAGAGGTCCATCACGGCGACGAAGATCTGCTGGTCGGGCAGCGCGCGATGAAGAAAGCGCACGCCGGGAAAGGGGTCGCTCCAGGTGTCGTCGGCCGCGGCGGTGCGTGCGAAGGCCACGAGGGCGAGGGCGAGGGCGAGGGCGGCGCGCATCACCGATGGGTTCTACACCACCGCGCGCGGCGGCTGCGACCTCAGCGCGCGAGCGCGCCGGGAACGCGGACGCCGCGCTCGCGGGGCATCACCAGAAGGCCGTCGACCCACAGCCGCTCGCCCGGGTCGAGAAAGCGAATGGTGGTCTCGCCGGTGGCGCTCGCGGTGTGGCCGTGCACGGTGTTGATGGCGCCGATGGTGCGGGCGTCGAGGGCCGCGGGAAACGGCCCCTCGACGATGGGGTGCATGTGCCCCGTCTGCGCGTCGAAGAGCAGCAGGTCGCGGTGGATGTAGTCGCCCTCCTCGACGTTGGCCGAGAACACCTGCCAGCGGCCCGACGACGACATCTCGTCGAGGCTCACGTCGCTGCCGAGCACCGTGCCCAGCGTGGTGCGACGGCCCCGCGCGTCCCTGCGTACGAGGCGGTTTCCCTCGATGGCGTAGGGCGTCGCGTCGCCGTTGCGGCGCGACGAGGCGCGCGGCGCCACGGCGCACAGCGGACCATCGACGGGCGGGTGCGCGCCGCCGCAGGTGGCGGGCTGCGTGATGCGATGGGCCACGGCGCCGTCGGCGAGGCCGACGCGCATCACCACCTCGACGTTCATCATGTTGAGGTTGCGGTCCATCACGTGGAGGCAGAGCGCGCCGTCGTCGGTGACGTCGATCGCGTCGTCGGACTGCACGTACTCCGTCGGGTCGTAGTCGGGCGCAAACTGCCCGCCGCACGCCGCGCCGACGCCGCGCGGGAGCGTCGCCACGCGGGCCTCGTCGCAGTCGTCGAGGGCGAGGCGCCGCACCTCGGCGCGGCCCCGCGCGAGGAACACCACCGCCCCCCGATCGCCCGTGTACCGCGGAAACGCAGCGGGCGTGGTCGTGAGCACGCGCAGCGTCGCGCCGTCG
>CAISKJ010001206.1 GCA_903885885.1 uncultured delta proteobacterium | reverse complement strand
TGGATCCCAGTCAGAGGCGGGTTCAACTGGGGTCCAGGCCCTTGCCCTCCTGGCTCTCCGGCTGGGTCAGCCCCCTGCTCGCGGACGCTGCCAGACCCCTGCTGGCCGGCCTGCTGCTGGCGGGGCTGCTCCTGACCGGCTTGGGGGCACCGCCCGCCTGGGCCGCCCTGCCGCCCGGCAATGCCGTGACCGACCCGGCGGCAATCCTGCGCGATGCCCTGCCACGCCTCGCGGCCCTCCACCGCGAGGCGACGGTGCCCGGGCCCGTCGGCCTGGTGCTCGTGGCCGACGGTCGCGAGACGGCCCCCGTCGAGGCCCTGCTCGGCGGCGAGGAGCTCACGGTGCTGCCCGGCTGCCACGCCGCCGCGGTGGTGCCGCTCGTCACGCTGCGCGCGGTCGCCGAGGCCTGCACCCTCGACCTCGCGCGCCACCTCAAGGAGCCGCTCGCGCCGCGCTCGACGTGGTGCCTGGTGCTCGCGCCCCAAGGTGCGTCGCTGCGCCCCCTCGTGTGGCCGGCCGCGCCCGCGCTCAACTGAACAGCAACCAGAGGCTCACAGCCATGCTGGCAACGGCATGTGCGACCACCCACGCCACCCAGGCGCCGGCGCTCGGCGGGTCACGCGGGGGAGGGGAGGGCGCGCGGTACGGCATCGAAGTTGGCGCTGGGCGCGACATGCGTACGGTACCCGTCGGAGGCGACGAGCAGTAACATGACCGACGACACCGCCAGAGAAGCCCTGCGACGACACCTCGCGGGCGAGGCGACCCTGCCATGCGAGTGCGGCGGCTCGCTCGAGGCCCACGATGCACGTTCGTCTTCCGAGGGCGCGCACGGGCGCGTCGAGTGCGGCTCGTGCGGGGATCGCGCGTTCCCAACCGCGCCTATGCACCGACGAGGCGCACCAGTGCTGCCGCGGCTGCTCGGCCGCCCGCCGCGGTGCCCCGAGGACGCGACCCTGCTGGTCGTTGCCGCGCCGGGCATCGCCTGGTGTTCGTGGTGTGGGGCGACGAACCCGTGAGGGGTTTGCTTGAGCCCTCAAGCATACTCGCGCCGCAGTGACCGAAAACGGCCTTGTGCGGCGACCGAAACCGCCCCAATCTCGCACCATTGCGCCGGTGAGGCGGGTTCGAATCCCTCTCCCCGAACCGAGATTTGCCCTTGAAACAAGGGCTATGGCGACGTGGCCGCCGGGTGCCACGCAAGAGGTCACGCAAATCCGCGAGGGACGGTCGTGATCGACGAACTCCATCTGCAACGCTTCAAGGGCCACCGCGACACGTCCGTGCGGCTCGGCCGCATGACCCTCTTCGTGGGGCCGAACGGCGCGGGCAAGACCAGCGCGCTCGAAGCGCTCGACGCGCTCGGCCGCGCAGGGGCCGGCAGCTTTCCGTGGCACGACCCGCGGCCCTGGTACGCGGAGCACCTCCATCGCGGTGACGCAGGGGCGCTCTCGCTCGGCGCTCGCGGCACCGTGGGCGACGACGATGTGCGCGTCACGCTCGCGCTCGCTCCCATCGCGGCCATGCCCGGCGAGGTGCAGCAATCGCTCGCGTGGTTCGACGCGGCCGGGGCGCACGACCTGGAGGGCGGTTACCCGATGGAGTTTCCGTCGAGCGCGGGAGGGCGCCTGGTGCAGGGGGCCGTGCTCCTGCGCCCCGACGCCACGCGCATCGCGGCCCCGTCGCTGCTGCGCTCGCCGACGCCGGTGGTCGAGGCCGACGGGTACGGCACGGCCTCGGTGCTCGCGACGATTCGACTGCGCGACCTCGCGGCCTTCGAGCGCATCGAGGCCCTCGTGCGCCGCGTGTCGCCCGCCGTCGAGAGCATCAAGGTCGAGACCGCGCAGGCCGGCGACGGCGTCGGGTTTCGCGTCGCGTTCAACCTCCGCGGCGCCGCCGATCTGCCCGCGCAGTCGGCCAGCGCGGGAACGCTCGTGACGCTCGCGCTCGCGACAGCGATTCACGCCACGCCCGCGCCGCGGCTCTTACTGCTCGACGAGATCGACCACTCGCTGCACCCGAAGGCGCAGCTCGAGTTCGTGCGCCAGCTCCGCGCGCTGGTCGAGGCGCGCGACGACCTCCAGGTGGTCGCGACGACGCACTCGCCCTACGTGCTCGACGCCTTCGCGCTCGACGAGGTGCGCGTGTTCGCGCAACGCTCCGACGGCAGCGTGGCCGTGAAGGAACTCCGCGAGCACCCCGACGCGACGCGCCTCCGCGACGTACTCTCTCCCGCGCAGCTCTGGAGCCTCGACGACGAGGCGACCTGGGTCGTGGGGGCGGCGGGATGACCGCTCGCTGGGTGATGTTCTGCGAGGCCCGCGGCGACTTTCGCACGGCGTCGGGTCTCGTCGATCGCGTGCTTCACGAGCGCGGCGCCGCGTGGTTGCGCGAGCTGTTGGAGGCGTTTCCCGAGACGGTGCGCGCGTGGATCGGCCCCGACGACGAGACGCCGTTCTTCGACACGCACCGCACGTACCGCGAGGCCCTTCAGCGCGGCCTGCGACTGCGCTACGGGCACTTCGACGGTGCCCCCGCCGCGCCCGGTGCGCTCGCGCTCTACACGGCGGCTCAGGTGGTGCGCTCGCTGCGATCGAAGGCGCACCGCGACGACCCGTGGGCGCTCGTCTACGTGTGGGACGCTGACACCCAGGGCACGCTGCGCCGCGAGGGTGCCACGCAGGCCCGCCGCGAGGCGACCGCGCTGCTGCACGACGGAGCGCTGGTGGTAGGCATCGCCGACCCCAACCGCGAGGCGTGGGTACTCGCGGGCTTCGTCGCGGAGGGCGCCGACGAGCAGCGTCGCCTCGACGAACTGCGCCAGCGCCTCGGCTTCTGGCCGAACGAGACGCCGGAGCGCCTCACGGCCCAGGATGACAACGCGATCCACCACACGAAGCCGGTGCTCCGCGCGCTGGTGGGTGGCGACCCCGAGCGCGAGGCCCGCTGCTGGCGCGAGGCGCCCTTCGAAGAGCTCACGCGCCGCGGGGGAGGGAGCGGCCTCGCTGCCTTTCTCGCAGAGGTTGCAGGCGCGCTGCTGCCTCAGGTCGATCCGGGCGTACGCAGCGGCGCCTCGGGGTAGCGAGACGCCTCCAATTTCAATCGGTGACGCGTCACCACGATGCCGCTCGAAGGCGTCGGTTGGCGTCGGGCGACCGTCGAAATCCCCGCGGAAATCGACGCCAACGAGCGCTTCCTACGGTTTCGAATCCCTCTCCCCGAACCGAGACTTCGCCCTTCTGCGAAGACATTTCCAGCGGCTCGCACCCCGCTGCGGATCCAATCTGAAGCCCGCGAAGCGAGGCCGGGAGAACCGGGAACAGGTCGCCGAAGCCCACCCCGCGCACCTCGTCGGCGAGGCGCACCTAGATCAACGCGGTCGACGTCGTGGTGTGCCCGGCGCGGAGGGGCTCCCGGCGGGGGCCGCGAGCGCGCGGCGGGTGCCTACGCGGCCGCTCCTGCACGGGCTCCTGCGGCGCGCCTTCGGGCTCTCGCGC
>CAISKJ010001205.1 GCA_903885885.1 uncultured delta proteobacterium | reverse complement strand
CTGCGGGTCTTCCGCGCGGGTCGCGAGAATACGCGAACCCGCTTTGGATTCCAGCGCGCAATTTGCCGTCGGGGTGCGGCGACGATGATCCCGCGCGAAGTTCTCCCGCGCGCCCCTCAGAGCGAGCGCATGTACTCCACGAGGGCGTCGAGGTCTTGCTCGTTGAGGCCGTCAATTTGGCCCATTCGGCCTCGCGTCCGCTCGAGAACGTCGCGCAGCGTGGCGGCCGAGCCGTCGTGCAGGTACGGCGCCGAGTCGGCCACGCCGCGCAACCCCGGCGTTTCGAAGAGACACGCCTCGCGCGGGCGCCCCTCGGCGTCGGCGTGGGGCCGGTCGGGCCACGCCGCGTCGGCGTTGCACGTGCCCACGTCGTAGAGCCGCGGCGCCGCGAGCGTTCCGCGGTCGGCGTCGGTGAAGCGCTCGCCCGCGTGGCAGCGCGCGCAGCCCACGTCGTCGCGGTTGAAGAGCGCGCGGCCCCGCGCGACCTTCGCCGGGTCGGTGCGCGGCGGCACGGGGAGCGGGATCGCGAGGTTCACGTAGTCGCGCAGCGCGGCGAGGTACGGTCGCAGCGTCGGGTCGTCGCGGAAGCCCTCGCCGTCGCCGCCCTGCTCCTCGGTGATGATGCGCCAGTAGTCGTCGACGGCCGAGAGCATTCCCGTGCGCAGGAGGGGGCCGGTTCCCAGCGTGCCGCCCGCGTTCGAGGGCGTGTCGCGCGGGCCGACCTTGAAGCGCCACAGGACGCCGTCGCTGCGCCCCTCGACGTGGCAGCTCGCGCAGGCCACCCAGAAGTTCTGCGTGATGGGGAGCTCGGTGCTGTTCGCGCTGTAGAACACGCGCTGCCCGAGGCGCAGCGCGGCGGGCATGGGATCATGATCCAATCTTGCGATGGGATCACCGTCTCGTGAGACTTCGAGGCCCTCGGGGCCGGCGCGCAGGCGCAGCACGGCCACGCTGCTCGTGTTGCGCAGGTCGACGTAGGCGCGCGCGCCGTCGGGCGCCACGACCACGCCCTCGGGCATGCGCCCGCCGAGCGGTCGCACGAGGCCCAGCGGCGCCTCGACGCGCCGCGCGGCGTCGATCACCACGAGGTCGTCGCTGCTCGCGTTGACCACCAGCGCGTAGCGGCCGTCGGGGGTGAAGTCCATGGCGCGCGGGCCCGACGTGATGCTCTGCATCCCGAGGCGACGGCGCACCGCGTGGTCGACGCCGAGCGAGGCCGCGCTCAGGTACGCGCTGCGCGCGCCGCCCGCGACGACGCTCACCGCGGGAAACACCGTGGTCTCGAAGTTGAGTTCGAGCACGCCCGCGGCGCCCGTCGGCGTCTGCCCCGTCTCCGTCGAGAGCAGGAGGTGGGGAAGCCAGAGCTCCTCGGCGTCACCCTGGCGCACGGCGACGTCGTAGAGGCCGCGCGACTCGCCGTTGGGCACGCGGGGGTCTTGCACGCGCGGCACGGCCGCGAGGCGCACGGTGCCGCGCGCGCGCAGCCCGGCGACGTCGAACGCGCTCACGCCGGGACCGAGGAGGTGCGACGCGTAGAGCGTTGCCCCGTCGCCCGACCACGCGAGGCCCCAGGGCTTGGGCGCGGTCGGCGCGGTGCCCGTCACGGCGCGGCGCGCGGCGTCGACGCGCACGATGGCTCCGTCGTTGGAGCACGCGACGAAGACCGTGCGCTCGTCGGGCGTCACGAGCACGCCCGCGGGCTCGCTGCACACGGCCACGCGCGCGACCACGGCGTCGCGCGTGAGGTCGATGATCGACACGTCGCCAGCGCGCTCGCCGGAGACGTAGAGCCGCTGCGCGCCGGGGCTCAGCGCGAGGGCGCGCGGCTGCACGCGCGGCGCGTAGCGGCCCGTCGCATCGGGCGCCGGCGGCGACGCGCCGAGGGCGATCTCGCGGACGAGCGAGCGCGTTGCGGTGTCGATCACCGACACCGAGTCGGCGTCGGCGTTGACGACGTACACGCGCGCGCCGTCGGGCGACACCGCGATGGAGCTCGTGTGGCGCGCCACGGGCCCCGCGGTGCGTCCCGGCGCGAAGAGCGGATCGACGGGCGCCGCGGGCTCCGACGAGCAGGCCGCCGCGGCGACGGCGAAGGCGAGCGCGGGGCGCAGCGTCATCGCGCCCTCACGGTGAAGCGGATGCGCGACGCGAGGGCGGCGGGGAGGTTCGCGGCGCCGAGTTCGGGCACGCAGTCGCGGTCGCGGTCTTCGACGACGCCGCCGTCGGCATCGAGGCCCGTCTCGCCGGTGAGGGCGCGCTCGGCCATCTGCAGCCCGCCGCGCGGCGAGGCGCCGACGGTGAACGCGCACTCCGTGGGCCAGTCGACCTCGCCATCTTCATTACGATCGTCCCACCCGTTGAGGACGAGCTTGTTCAGCCGCGCGATGTGCGACTCGACGGTGGCCGCGAAGGCCTCGCGCCCCGGCGCCGACGCGAGGAGCTTGTACACCTCGCGCAGCGCGCTCTGCAGGAGCCCGAAGCGCAGCGGCGTGAACTCGACGGGCGCGTCGGCCGCGGCGGTGGCGCGCCACGCGCGCAGCGTGCCGCTGTAGAACGTGGTCTCCATGCGGCGGTAGACGCGCTCGGCGCGCGCGAGGTAGCGCGTGTCTCCCGTCGCGAGCGAGGCCTCGAGGAGCCCGCGCACCGCGGCGGCGTAGGCCTCGAGGTCGCCCTCGGCCGCCGTGGGCTGCTGCGTCGCGAGGCTCCAGGCCGGGCGCGCGCGGCCCTCGTCGTCGGTGAGGCGCGCGTAGAGAAGCTCGGCCTCGGCGGCGATCATCGCGGTGAGGCGCTGCGCGATGGTGCCGCCGCCGGGCGCTCCCTGCATCGAGGTGCCGTCGAGGGCCGTGCGCGTCACGGCCGTGTCGGGCGTGGAGTTGGAGTAGAGCGTGAGCGTCGAGGCGAGCGCGCGGCGCGCGAGGCGCAGGGCCACGACGGCGTAGGCGGCGCCCGTCGCGGTCGCGGTGGCGCCGCGCGTCGGGGCGGCGCCCGCGAAGGTCACCGCGTCGACGAGGTAGCCCGTGGCGGGGTCGCGGTGCATGCGGTCGAGGTCTACGATGCAGAGCTTCATCACCGCGAGCGCGCGGTCGTGCGGGGTGCTCTCTCCGTCGGGCGTGAGGTTGTCGGCGGCGAAGGGCTCGCCGTCGTAGAAGGCCTGCGCCGTCTGCGCGCCGCCCACCTCGCGGTTGTTGCGATCGGTGAGCGAGAAGGCCTCGCCGAAGGCGCCGAGCACGCCCGCGAGGTCGAGCAGGCGGCTGTCGCTGCGGCCCACGCGATGGTTCGTCGGGCGGTGGTAGCCGTAGGCGAGGTCGCGCTCCTCGTCGTAGCGAATCTCCGTCGGGAGCCACCGCAGCGGGGCCGCATAGTCGTACGCGAGCGCGTCGCGGGTGGAGGCGAAGCCCGTGAGGCGCGCGCCGTCGACGGTGCTCATCGACGTGAGCCAGTCGCGCGCCTGCGCGTCGATGGCCTCGAGCATGAACGCCGCCTGCATCCCTTCGAGGTCGGTGGAGCCGAGCCACGTGCCCGCGGCCCCCTCGCCGCCGCCCTGCACCGCGCCGCGCACGGCGTTGCCCTCGCGGCCCACCTGGGCGAGCGCCGCGGCGGGCACGGAGGTGATCGCGTTGCCGTCGGCGTCGTGCATCAGCTCGAGGTAGTTCACGGCCCAGAGCGCGTTCTTGAGCGCGGCCCAGCCCGAGGCGCCGGGGGCGATCACGCGCTCGATGGAGAGGGCGTCGTTGCGGCTCGTGGTGAGGTGCAGGGTGCTGTACCCGCACTCGTAGTCGCCGACGATCCGCGCCGCGCCCGCGCTCGCGCCGTAGCCCCCAGCGAGCGAGCACCCGCGCGTCGCGCCCCGCGAGGGCGCGATGGTCGGGTCGAACGCGCGGAACGGGTGCACCGTGGGCCACAGGCCGCCGAAGCCCAGCGCGTTGAGGGGGTTGTCGCTCGGCGCGGGCACCGTCACGAAGCCCGTCGGGGCGGCGCCGGGCTCGCCCCGCACGCCCGCGTGGCTGGCGACCGCGTAGCGCTGCACGCGGTCGCGCAGGAG
>CAISKJ010001204.1 GCA_903885885.1 uncultured delta proteobacterium | reverse complement strand
TCGCGTCGGCCTCGGCGTGACGCTCCGCGTGCCCGGGAGCGCGCGCGAGTTTCGCGGCACCCTGTCGGTGATCTCGCCCATGATCGACCCGAGCACCCGCACCGCCGAGGGGCGCGTCACGCTCGACAACGCCGACGGCGCGCTGCGGCCGGGGGCGAGCGCCGTGGCCTCCATCGCGCTCCCCAGCGAAGACGCGCGCCGCTGGCTCCCCCGCGAGGCGGTGCAGCCGCACGAGGGCGTGGACGTGGTCTTCGTGCCCGTGGGCGACGGCTTCGAAGCGCGCCCCGTGCGGGTGGGCGAAGAGCGCGGCGGGCGCGTGCCCGTGCTCTCGGGCCTCGACGGCGTCGAGCGCGTGGTGGTGCGCGGCGCCTTCGCCCTGCGCGGCGAGCTCGAGCGCGACGAGCTCGGCGAGGAAGAGTGATGCTCGACCAGGTTCTGGCCTTCAGCATCCGTCGGCGGTGGACGGTGCTCGCCGCCACGCTGGTGCTCGTGTTCGCGGGGGTTCAGGCGTTTCTCGCGCTCCCCATCGACGCGGTGCCCGACATCACCAACGTGCAGGTGCAGGTGCTCACCAGCGCCCCCTCGCTCGGCCCCCTCGACGTCGAGCGGCTCGTGACGGCCCCCGTGGAGCGCGCCGTCTCGGGCCTGCCCCGCACGCGCGAGATCCGCTCGCTCTCGCGCTACGGCGTCTCCGCGGTCACGGTGGTCTTCTACGACGACGTGGCCCCCGAGATGGCGCGCCTCATGCTCAACGAGCGCCTCGCCCAGGCGCGCGCCGCCGTGCCCGCGGCCCTCGGAACGCCCGAGCTCGGCCCCATGTCGTCGGGCCTCGGCGAGGTCTACCAGTTCGAAGTGCGCGGCGAGGGCCACAGCCCCATGGAGCTGCGTGCCATCCTCGACTGGGACGTTACACCTCGTCTTCGCATGGTGCCGGGCCTCGTCGAGGTGAACGTCTTCGGCGGCGAGCTGCGCACCTTCGAGGTCGCGCTCGACCCGCAGCGCCTCGTGGCCCACGGGCTCGCGCTCGGCGACGTGTACGCCGCCCTCCAGCGGGCGAACCGCATCGCGGGCGGCGGCGCCATCCTGCGCGGGCCGCAGGGCCTCGTGGTGCGCGGCGACGGCCTCGTGCGCTCCATCGACGACCTGCGCCAGGTGGTGGTGGCGCGCCACGGCGACGCCCCGGTGCTCGTGGGCGCCCTCGGCGACGTGCGCTTCGCGCCGATGCTCCGGCAGGGCGCGGCGTCGCGCGACGGGCGCGGCGAGGCCGTCGTCGGCATGGCCGTGATGCTCCTCGGCGAGAACTCCCGCACCGTCTCGACGGCTGTGTCCGACGAGGTGCGCGAGATCAACCGCTCGCTCCCGCCGGGCGTGCACCTCGACCCCTTCTACGACCGCACCGAGCTCGTCGAGAAGACGCTGCGCACCGTCGGGCGCAACCTCGCCGAGGGCGGCGCGCTCGTCGTCGTGATGCTGCTGCTCATGTTGCGCAGCCTGCGCGCGGGCTTCCTCGCGGCCGCGATGATCCCGCTCTGCACCCTCGGCGCCTTCATCGGGATGCGCGCCGCGGGCGTGAGCGGCAACCTCATGTCTCTGGGCGCGCTCGACTTCGGCCTCCTCGTCGACGGCGCCATCATTCTCATCGAGAACGCGGTGCACCACCTCGCCGCGCGCCGCGCGTCGCTGGGGCGCGCGCTCACCCCGCGCGAGCGCGACGCCGTGGTGCTCACGTCGGCGCGCGAGGTCCGCGCGGCCACCGCCTTCGGCGAGCTCATCATCGCGCTGGTGTACGTGCCCATGCTCGCCCTCGAGGGCGTCGAGGGGCGCATGTTCAAGCCCATGGCGCTCACGGTGCTCTTCGCGCTCGCCACGGCCTTCGCGCTCTCGCTCACCTTCGTGCCCGCGGCCGCCTCGCTGGTGCTCTCGCGCTCCACCTACGACACGCCGTCGCCCGTGCTCACGGCCGCGCGCCGCGTCTACGGCCCGCTGCTCGCGCTCTCGCTCCGACGGCCCCTCGTGGTGTTCTCCCTCGCGGCCCTCGCCCTCGCGGCGAGCGTGTTCGCGGGTCGCACGCTGGGCTCCGAGTTCGTGCCGCGCCTCGACGAGGGATCGATCGTGATCGAGGTCAACCGACTGCCGTCCACCTCGCTCGAAGAGTCGGTGCGCCAGGCGGGGGTCATCGAGCGGGCCCTCCGGGGCTTTCCCGAGGTGGTCACCGTGGTGTCGAAGACAGGCCGCCCCGAGATCGCCAACGACCCCATGGGCGTCGAGCAGAGCGACGTGTTCGTGATGCTCCGCCCGCGCTCCGCGTGGCCGCCGCCCGCCGACCGCGAGCGCCTCGTCGCGCGCATGTCCGCGGCCCTGCGCGAGGCCCTCCCCGGCGTGTCCTTCGGCTTCTCGCAGCCCATCGAGATGCGCAGCAACGAGCTCCTCTCGGGCGTGCGCGCCGACGTGGCCGTGCGCGTCTACGGCGACGATTTCGCCGCCCTCGCGAGCGTGAGCCGCCGGGTCTCGCGCGCCCTCTCGCGCACCCGCGGCGCCGTCGACGTGCGCGCCGACCGCGTCGAGGGCCTGCCCGTGCTGCGCGTCGAGGTCGACCGCGCCGCCGTCGCGCGCTACGGCGCCAGCGTCGACGACGTGCTCGCCGCCGTCGACGCGGTGGGCGGCGTCACCGTCGGCGAGGTCGTCGAGGGGCGCCGTCGCTTCCCCCTGCGCATGCGGCTCACCGAGGGGGCGCGCGCCGACGTCGACGCCCTGCGGCGCCTCCCGCTGCGCTTGCCGGGCGGCGCGGTGGTGCCCGTCGAGGCCCTCGCGCGCGTCGAGGTGGTCGACGAGCCCCAGGTGGTCAACCACGACGCCGGGCGCCGCTGCCTCATCGTGCAGTGCAACGTGCGCGGCCGCGACCTCGGAGGCTTCGTCGCCGAGGCCCAACGGCGCGTCCACGGCGAGGCGCGCCTCCCGCCGGGGTATCACCTCCGCTGGGGCGGACAGTTCGAAAACCTCGCCCGCGCGCGCCTGCGCCTCTCGGTGCTCGTGCCCGCGGTGCTCGCCCTCATCTTCGCGCTGCTCTACGCCTCCTTCGGCGATGTGCGACCGGCGCTCTTGATCTTCGCCAACGTGCCCTTCGCCGCGGTGGGCGGCGTGCTCGCGCTGTGGTCGCGCGACATGCCCTTGAGCATCTCCGCGGGCGTAGGGTTCATCGCCCTCTTCGGCGTGGCGGTGCTCAACGGGCTCGTGCTCGTCACGCAGGTGCGCGCCTCGCTCGCCGAGGGAATGCGCCCCCACGACGCCGCCGTGACGGGCGCCGTACGTCGCCTGCGCCCGGTGCTCACGACGGCGCTCGTGGCCTCGCTGGGCTTCCTCCCCATGGCCCTCGCGACGGGCGAGGGCGCCGAGGTGCAGCGCCCCTTGGCCACCGTGGTGATCGGCGGGCTCCTCAGCGCCACGCTGCTCACCCTGCTCGTGCTCCCCGCCCTGTGCGCGCGCTTCGCGGGCTCGTGGCAGCGCGTGCTCCCGCGCGACGCCCACGGCGCCCGCGTCGAGGTCGCCACCCCGTGAAGCTGCTGCGCGTCGCGAGCATCCTGGTGACGGTCGTGGCCCTCTTCGGCGTCCTGGTGAACCTCCGCGTCGAGCGCAATTTCACCGCGCGCGAGTGGCGTCCCTACGTGCGACGGGCGGGTCTCTTCGGCGAACCGCGCACTGCCACGGTCGACGTCGACCGCATGCACCCGCTCGGCGCGTGGTCGCCCAACGCGAGCCTCGCGATCATGGCGCTGCACCTCGTCGTCTCGCTGGGACTCGCATCGCGGTCGGCGCTGCGACTCCGCGCCATGCGCGCCACGCTGCGCGCGCCCGCGGAGGGCCCCGCGCACGCCTACCGCGCGGCGCCGGCGCCGACGCCCGACGCGTCGTTCGCGATGGCCGCCAGGAGCGCCCGCGTCGAGGCCCTCGCGTTCGGGGTCGCGGCGGCGCTCGCGTGCGCCACGAGCCTGCGCGAGGTGATCGTGCTCAACGCGGCGGGCGTGGTCGCCCACGCCACGCCCACGCAGATCGGCTGGCACCACGACGTGGGCCCGGGTGGGAGCAACTCCGTCGAGGCCCACGGGGTGCGCGCCCGCGCTGTCGTCGAGGGACGCGCGGTAGAGTTCGAGGCGCGCTGCGGCTTCGGTCTCTCGCTGCTCCTCGACGAGGGGTCCGTCGCGCCCGGGGCGGTGCCCTTCGTCGTGTGGCCGAAGCTCCCGTCGGTGCATCAGCTCGGCGAGCGTCCGCGGCTCACGGGGCTTGCGGGGTGGGGGCACCTGTTGTTTCTCGCGGGCCTCGCCGCGTGGTGGACGAGCGCGCGCGATCAGGCCCGCCGCGACGCCGCGGGTTGATGCGCGAGCAGACGACCGATCGCTGAGGCACGACGCTCTCGATCAGCCACCGAGCGCATCGCTCTGGAGGCGGATCACAAGGTCCATGAGGAGCGTGTCGTCGCTCTTGAAGGCCTCTTCGAGCGCGCCGATGTACTCGTCGCGCACGATGTCGAATGACACGGGCGCGAGGTCGAGCCGCACGAGAAGACAGTCGAGCAGAAGCCGCGAACTCCGTCCGTTGCCGTCTTCAAAGGGGTGGATGCGAATCACCTCGGTGTGCGCCCGCAGCGCGACGCGTAGCGCCGACTCGACATACCCCTCGACGTCACGGTGAGACTCCAGCTCAGCCACCGCTGCGGCGAGCCAGCGGAAGAGCATCGTCAGCTCGCGGTCGACCTCGCGGCGATGAGTCGAGTACCAGGGGCCGAATCGCAGCACCTCGCTCCCAAAACCTTCGCCGCGCGGCCGCCCTGCATGGCTGCGTACGCCCTGGAAGAGTGCCCGGTGCAGGTCGACAAGCAACTCGGAGCGTATCGGCCGCGACGAGAGGGCTCCGCCATGAACCGCTTCGGTCACCTGCCGGAGGTTCTCCGAGAGCGTGCGCTTCTCGTCGTCTGTGTATTGGGGTGCGTCAACCTCGGGTTCGTTCACCGGGCGTGGTCCCTGGCAGATGTTGCCTGGCGTCGATCCCCTCGATGCGCTGTGAAGCGATTACAGAACGGCGCACGAGGTCTGGCGCGTTCGAGGTGCCCGCACGCCGCGCGAGGCGATCAGCGTTGATCTTGGAGAGGCGCGCGCGTCGCTCGTCGTCGGTGAGGCGGAGGGTTCGAGGCTGCCGAGAAACTCCCAGCTCTTCGAGGCGCACCAGGGTGTCGGGCACGTCGAGCGACCAGCGCCGCGCGAGCTCGTCGATCGAGATCTCCGCGTGTTCATAGGCCTCCCCCGCAGCGAGGTGGTCTTCGAGAGCGGCGTGTACGACGTCGCCAGACAGAAGCTGGTCGAAGGTCGCCCGCACATCGCCCACGTAGATCAGCGGGGTGTTCTCGCCGACGCGCTCTCGCAACGTGAGAAGCGCTGCACGGTTGGGAGGAGACCCTTGCAGTGCGACCTCGATGGACCGCGACACATCAAGCGAGCGGCGAAGCCACAGCCCGAGCTCTCGCGCGCACCGAAGGAGCCATCGGCTCTCGGCGAAGGAGCGCTCCGGCGACAACTTGTCCACACCCGCGCGAAGGGCGCCGAGCCCGAGCATGAGCACGCGCCGCCTGCGCCATGTATCTATACGCCCGAGCGCTTCGTGCAGACCAACGAGCGCGAAGAGGGCGGCCTGTGATGCGAAGGCATGCCTGCCGACGGGGTCGCGGAGCGCGGCCTTGAGGTCATCGTCGCTCAGCCTGAGCGCACGATCGACAACATGCGCAGGCGCCTTCGCCATCAGGCGCGCGAACATGTGGTGTTGGAGCTGAAGCAATGCGCTGAACTCGCCGACGAGCGCGGCAGGATCGAGGTCCCCCGCAACACGCTGAAGGAGCCACGGCAGCATGCGCGCGGCATCGTTTGACAGAGGTGCGCCGCCGTTCGCAGACGAGCGAGGGAGCGCTTGCAACGCCGCCGGAAGCGCATCTACAGCGGAGGAGAAAGCACGATCGAGGGCATCTTCGTCGGTGGCCTCGACGAGCGGCGTCGAGAGCGAACGGATTGCTCGTTCGAGAGGCTCCGACGCTGTAGGCGGTGCGCGCGGCGTGAACACCTCAACGATCGCCGTGAGGAGGCGAGCAAAGAGGCTCTCGGAGATGTCGATGGTCTCAGCGACGTTCACAGAGCGGCTATACCACGCTCGGCGAAGCGGCTCCCACCCCGACGCGACGAACGCGCCGCGTCGGCGGGGATGGCGCCCGGTCAGCCCGTGACGGGCGGGTTCGGCGGATCGACGGGCGCGACCTCTTCGCTGGCCCCGCCGCCCTTGTCGCGCATGGCGGCGAGCTGGTCGATGTAGCCGAAGAGGCGCGCGTCGAGGTCGGCGTCGAGCGCGGGGTTCGCGTCACGCTCGTCGGCGAGGGCGTCGCGAAACCGCTGCAACTGCCCGATGGCCTTGGAGCGCAGCGTGGCGGCGTCTTTGCGCGAGCCCGGCGTAGCGGCGGCGCGCGCGCGCAGCAGCTCGTCGAGCTTCACACCGGCCTTCAATTGACCATCGACCCATGACGCGAGGGTGGCCCCCGCGACGGGAAAGAGGTCGAGGTCGCCTCGGAGCTGTTCGAGCAGGGGGCGGTGCTCGATGGCGGCCTGCGCCTCGTCGGCGTACGACGCCTGGAGCGACGCGAGCGACGGCACGAAGGTGTCACGGATGCGCTGCGCGGCGGCGCGCTGCTTCTTCGTGGCGGTGGGGAGGCGCAGGTACGCCTCGGTGAGGTACCAGACCGCGTTGCCGAAGCCGTCGTGCACGACGTCGGTCTCCGAGAGCTGGTCGGTCAGGGGCCG
>CAISKJ010001203.1 GCA_903885885.1 uncultured delta proteobacterium | reverse complement strand
GGTCTTCTCGCTGTCGGGGGGCGGGCCCGCGTAGGCCGTGATGTGCGTGCCTTCGAAGTACTTCTCGACGCGGATGAGGCCCACCTTGAAGCCCTTCGCCCGGGCCTTCGCCTCGTCGAGGCTCACGTCGCCCACGACCTTGATGGCCGCGAGGTCGACGGGCCCGAAGCCGCGCTCGTGCGCGAGGCGGATGTGATCGACGGTCATCGGGTCGACGCCGATGATGGCGCAGCACACGGCGTCGAAGGCCACCTGGTTGTCGCCCATGATCACCAGGTTGAGCGGGAAGGGGATGGGCGTGAGCATGCGCCCTTCGCCCGCCGTGATGGCATCGATGGCGATGAACTGCGGCTGCACGATGTACTGCAGGTCGGCGATCTTCTCGTTGAGCCGGTGGTCGTGGTCGATGAGCCGGTGACGGTCGTCCTGGATCCCGATGTAGTTCTTCATCGAGAAGGTGACCGTCGTCCACGGGTGGGCCTTGAACTTGGGGCAGTTGACGAAGAAGTCGGCCTTCGCGATGGGCTCCGGCGTGAACACGTAGTCGCGCAGCCGACCCTTGTGCGAATAGGGGATCTCGACCTGCGGCTCCTCTTCGAAGCAGTAGCGCTTCGCCCGCATGCGCTCGAGCATCTCGTCGTAGCCCGCGCCCGCGAAGGCCCGTCGCGTGGGGATGGTGATGCCGCAGCGCTCGCCCACCGCGAGCTCGTCGACGGCGCCGTCGTCGCGGTCGCGCAGCGCGGCCAGCACCCCCTCGACGAACTCGGGCCGCGTGTACGCGTTCTTGAACATCGGCCCCGACGACACCACGTTGGGCTTCACCAGCGTGCGCCCGTGGGGCCGCAGGTCGAGCGTCTCGAGGCCCTCGCGCACGATCGCGCGGATGCGCTCGGGGTCGTACGCGTCGCAGTGGCGGATGATCACCGTAGGGTTGGCGCTTGGCTTCATGGCCCTCGATACGTACCACGCGCCCGCGCAGATGAGGCTATCGTGGCGCCCTCGCGATGAGCTCTGCCCCATGATCTTCTATGCGACCTACGCGCTCCCGGTGCTGCTCGGGCTCGTGGTGCTCTTCGCGTTTCCGCTCACGGGCCACATGGCCGATCGCAGCGACCGCCAGCGGTACTGGATGGTGCAGGGCTGCGTGCTCTTCGGCGCGCTCGCGGGCGCCAAGCTCGTGGCCCTCATGGGCGACTACCAGTGGCCCCTGGTGCCCTTTCCTGGCGGCGCCGCGGGCCTCGTCAACAGCGGCCGCTCGGTGGTCGGCGGCCTCCTCGGCGGGTGGGCCGCGGGCGAGGTGGCGAAGCCCCTGGTGGGCTACACGCTCCCCCCCAACGACCGCTTCGCGGCGGTGCTCCCCTTCTCGATCGCCATCGGGCGCTTCGGGTGCTTTCTCACGGGCTGCTGCGCGGGCACGCCGCACGCGGGGTGGCTCGCGATGCGCGACCACGCGGGCGTCGCGCGCTGGCCTACGCAGCTCATGGAGGTGGCCTTTCAGCTCACGACGGGCGCGGTCTTCATGGCCCTCGTGCGGCGTCGCATCCTGCGCGCGCGCCTCTTCTCGGTGTACCTCGTGGCCTACGGGATCTATCGTTTTTTTACGGAGTTTCTTCGCGACACGCCCAAGGTCGTAGGCGGCCTCTCGGTGTATCAGGTGCTGTGCCTCCCGATGATCGCGCTGGGCGTGGGCCTCACCCTCTGGCGCACCCGGCACCCGGCGCCCGCCATCGCCCGAGAGAGCACCCGATGAATCAGCCCCCCGGTGGCGATGGCCCTCCGCCCAACGGCTACCCTCCGCACGGGCCCTACCGGATCCAGGAGGCGCCGCCGCCGCCGCCCGCGCCGGGGCGCTGGGTGGTGCCCGCCCTCGTCGTCGCCGGGCCCGGCAACGTCGTGTGGCTCGTGGGCTTCGGCATCAACCTCAACTACCTCGCGCGCGACGCCTCCACCGCGCTCGCGTGGTTCGCGGCGGGCCTGGTGCCCCACGTGATCTTCACCGCGCTCTTCACCTACGCGCTGTCGCGCGCGCGGCCCGACTGGTCGCGCGGCAAGCGCATCGTGCTGGGCTCGTACCTCACGTCGGGCCTCGGCGGCACCGTCGCGCTCGTGCTCGGCGTGCTCGCCGCGGGCCTCGTCACGGCCGCGTGCGGCGGGTGCAAGCGGTGATCGAGCGCGGCGTCGAGGCCGTGAAGCGCGCGTGGCACCGCGACCTCGTGGCCGACCCCGCCACGCACGCGTGGGTGCTCAGCCTCTACCGCGCCGGCGAGCTCTACCCCGACACCGTCGACGACTACTTTCCCGTCGCGCACGCGCCGTGGCCCTGGCTCGCCGAGGCGCTCGCGCGGCACCGCGACGACGAGCACCGCCACGGGGGCATGTTCGCGCGCGCCGTCCGCCTCTCGGGCCACGCGGTCGAAGACTTCGCGGGCGACGACGTGTTCAACCACGTGATCCGCGCGCACACGGCCACGCGCTGGCGCATCGACGACCGCGACGGGCCCGACGCGCGGCGCCTCGCCCTGGCGCATTTTCTCGCCCACGCGCACCACCTCGAGCTGCGCGTGTCGCGCTCCCTCGAGATGCACCTCGACGCGTGCGAGCGCGGCGGCGCCGCGGTGGCCGCCAAGGTGGTCTCCGTGGTGGACAAACTGCCGAGTGTCGACGTGGAAGTGGTGGAGATGGAGGCCACGCGCGCAGCGCATGCTCCCGCGGCGTACTACGAGGAAGCGGACCTGCAGGGTGCG